>JBEEJM010000187.1:0-31015 GCA_041169205.1 Pseudomonadota bacterium
ACACCCGGATTTCTGGCTACATGCTCGAAAGCGCGCTAGAGAGCGGCTTCAACTCCGCCGGGGTGGATGTGGTGCTGCTCGGCCCCTTGCCCACGCCGGGCGTGGCCTACCTCACGCGCGCACAGCGGGCTTCGTTGGGCGTGGTCATCAGTGCCAGCCACAACCCGTTTGAAGACAACGGCATCAAGTTCTTCAGCGCCAAAGGCACCAAGTTGCCCGATGCCTGGGAGCTGGCCGTGGAGGCTGCCATGGAAAAACCGCCGGTCTGGGTCGAGTCGGCGCAGCTGGGCAAGACGCGCCGTCTGGATGACGCGGCCGGGCGTTACATCGAATTTTGCAAAAGCACGTTTGCCAACGAGCTCACGCTCAAGGGCATCAAAATTGTGGTCGATGGGGCGCATGGTGCGGCCTACCAGGTGGCACCCAAGGTGTTTCATGAACTCGGTGCCGAGGTGATTGCCATTGGCTGCGCACCCGATGGCCTCAACATTAACAAAGGCGTGGGCGCAACCCATCCGCAGGCGCTGGTTGCGGCTGTCAAAGAGCACGGTGCTGACTACGGCATCGCGCTAGACGGCGACGCGGACCGCCTGCAACTGGTCGACGCGCAGGGCCGCTTGTTCAACGGCGACGAAATTCTGTACCTCATGGTGAAAGAGCGCTTGTCGCGCGGCGGCGGTGCGGAAGCTAGCCGACGTTTAGGTGAGGCCGTCCCCGGCGTGGTGGGTACGCTGATGACCAATATGGCGGTTGAGCTGGCGCTACAGGCCAAGGGCGTGGAGCTGGTGCGTGCCAAGGTGGGCGACCGCTATGTGCTTGAAGAGCTGGAAAAGCGCAACTGGCTGCTGGGTGGCGAAGGTTCCGGTCATTTGCTGGCGCTGGACAAACACACCACGGGCGACGGCATTGTGTCGGCGCTGCAGGTGCTGCAGGCTTGCGTGCGCAGTGGGCAAACGCTGGCGCAGTTGTTGGCCGACGTCACCTTGTTTCCGCAGACCCTGATCAACGTGCGTCTGCTGCCGGGCCAGGACTGGAAATCCAACACCCGCATGACGGAAGCCACCCAGGCCGTAGAGGCCGAGCTGGGCAACAGCGGGCGCGTGCTGATCCGCGCCAGCGGTACCGAGCCCTTGGTGCGCGTGATGGTGGAGGCGCGGGATGCGGTGCAAGCTCAGGCCTGCGCCCAGCGCATTGCCGACACCCTGAAGGTATGAGCGCCACCCCTGTGGTGCGCGTGTGCCGCGCCGACTACGCCAACCCCACCCACGCCGCGGCCGTGGTGAAGCTGCTCGACGCCTACGCCCGCGACCCCATGGGTGGCGGCGAGGGCCTGAGCGACTTTGCCATCGCCAACGTGGTGCAGAGTCTGGCGGCGCGGCCGCAAGCGTATAGCGTGTTGGCGTTTGCGGGGGATGACGACAGCACCCCCGTGGGCTTGGTCAATTGCATCGAAGGCTTCTCCACCTTTGCCTGCAAGCCGCTGGTGAATGTGCACGACGTGGCGGTGCTCTCGGGCTACCGTGGTCAGCGCATTGGCGAACGCATGCTGGCGCTGGCCGAAGAGATTGCGCGTGCGCGCGGGGCCTGCAAGCTCACGCTGGAAGTGCTCTCGGGCAATGCCGGGGCCCAGCGCCTGTACCAACGTGTGGGCTTTGCCAACTACCAGCTAGACCCGGCGGCTGGGCAGGCACAGTTTTTACAAAAATGGCTGGACTGACGCTAGTAGCCAAGCGCACGATGCTCGACGCGTTTGCATTCCGCAAAAACATTTTTTCTCGTGTACGCGGCGTTTTTTTGCCGCAATGAAACGGTCCAGTCATTGGATTTTGCGTTCGCTGAGCGGCGCTCCCCAAATGGCAGAGTCTGGTCGTTTGAACTCCGCGCGATTTCACTGCATTGCGCAATGGCGATTTTTAGCTGGCTGACCACGGGATCGTTCGATCCGTAGCGGTCCTGCATTTCCTGCAAAAGCTGACCTAACTGGTCGATACGGCGGTTCATGGGGACCTCCAAGCGGGGTGGGTGTAGCGCGCCAGTATCCCAAACGCGTGTGAAACTTTGCTGACAGGTTGTGTCATCAAATTGACATGAAAAGCGCGAATACTGGAGCGTTGCAATCCAGTTTTTATGTCCACTTATCCCGCAGCCCATTACGGTGCCGACGCCTCCGGTTTAATTTGCGGCTTTCAGTTTGCTGCCTCGGGGAAGGGGGTTTCCATTGGCACGGAACAGGCCCTGCAATGGCTGGCCCAAACGCATGACTCGGCCGCGGGCGGGTTTGTCTGGTTGCATTTCAATCTTGCCCACACGGCGTCGGAAAAATGGTTGCGCGCGCAGGTCCAACTCTCTGACGTGTTCTATGAGTCGCTGAAAGACGGCTCCCGCTCCACCCGCGTGGAGATTGACGACGACACGCTGGTCGCGGTGGTGAATGACGTCAATTACGATTTTGCGTTCGAGCCCACTGATATTTCTACCATGTGCCTGTCTGTGGGCCCGCGTCTGGTGATCAGTGCACGCCTGCAGCCGTTGCGCTCGATCGACCGCCTGCGCGACGCCGTCCGAAAGGGAACCTTGCTGCGCTCGTCGGTGGCGTTGCTGGTGCACCTGATGCATGACCAGGGGGATGTTCTGGTCAACATCGTTCGGGCTACCACCAGCCGGGTGGATGGCATCGAAGACCACTTGTTGTCGGGGCGGCTCGAGCGCAAGCGGGCGGATTTGAGCTCTCTGCGTCGCTTGCTGGTGCGTTTGCAGCGGCTGCTGGCGCCAGAGCCCGCCGCGCTGTTTCGTTTGCTGAAAATGCCGCCGGACTGGATTCGGGAGGACGATCTTGATGATTTACGCCAGTCCACCGAGGAGTTCAACGTGGCGCTGAGTGACATGGCGGCACTGCAAGAGCGTATCAAGCTGTTGCAGGAAGAGATTGCAGGGCGAGTCGCCGAGGCCAATAACCGCAGCCTGTTTGTGCTGACCATCGTGACGGTGTTGGCACTGCCCATCAACATCATCGCGGGTCTGCTGGGGATGAATGTGGGCGGGATTCCGCTAGCGGATCATCCCCACGGCTTCTGGGTGGTGGTGGCCGTCATCATCACGTTCACCCTGATTGCAGGTTGGGTAGCTTACCGACACACGCGTGAATAAGCGGACCCGTATTTTCGGAGCGAATGCGGCTGTAGCCCCCGTGGAATATGCGTAAGTAGCTATTTTTTTAGTAGCTAGATAAAGGCACTAAGTGCTTCGATCTCTACCAGTGGCAGTGCATGGTCTAAATGCTGCGTTGATTCACGCGCTTGGACAGTGCTTCGGCGGACTCTTTGCGCTCGCTGTAGCGGTCCACCAGATAGGGCGTCACGTCGCGCGTGAGCAGGGTGAACTTCACCAGCTCTTCCATCACATCGACCACGCGATCAAAGTAGCTGGAGGGCTTCATGCGGTCGTCGTCGCCAAACTCCAGGAACGCTTTGGCGACCGAGCTCTGGTTGGGGATGGTTAGCATGCGCATCCAGCGGCCCAACACGCGCATCTGGTTCACCGCATTGAACGACTGCGAACCGCCGCTGACTTGCATCACCGCCAGCGTCTTGCCCTGGGTCGGGCGCACCGCACCCATCGCCAAAGGTATCCAGTCGATTTGCGATTTCATGATGCCGGTCATGGCACCGTGCCGCTCGGGGGAGGTCCACACCATGCCCTCGGACCACTGCACCAGTTCGCGCAGTTCTTGCACCTTGGGGTGGGTGTCCGGCGCGTCGTCGGGCAGCGGCATGCCACTGGGGTTGAAGATGCGGGTTTCGGCACCCATGGCTTGCAGCAGGCACGCCGCCTCTTCGGTCAGCAGTCGGCTGAAGGAGCGGGGCCGCAGTGAGCCGTACAGCAGTGCAATGCGCGGGCGGTGGGTGTTTGGGGCCTGCCGATGTAGCTGGGCTGCATCGGGCACTTGAAAGTGCGCGGGGTCCAGTTGAGGTAATCTGCTGAGATTTTTTAATGAAATAGGCATCTAGCCCCCGTGGAATATGCGTAAGTAGCTATTAAAAATATAGCAATATTTGCGCGTTAAGCCTGCGCTGGCCCGGTGCAACAGGGGCCTGAAGTCAGCGGGGGCACCAGCATCACCGGCGCAAAACCACCACCTTCGGTTCGAAAGTTGGTGGTCTGCCCTTGGTAGGTGCGTGCGGCCAACAGTTGCAATTGTCCTGCGTAGGTGTAGGCGCGAATATCGAACTTGAGCTCGGTGGGCGTGTTATCCACCGCCACCGCGCGGTAGCCGGGCGCGACCAAGGATTGGGCGATGTACTGCCCGGCCAAAATGTCGTCCCACACCCGGCGGGTGAGCTTGTCGCCCCGGTACACCGCGCGTCCGCCAAAGCCCGTGAGGGGTTTGAAAAACAATTGGCGGCGACGCTCCCAAAGGCTGGCGGCGTTTCCGGTGTGACCACTTCGCAAGCAGGTACGCTGGCTTGCAGCATCGCCAGATCCGCACCGGACACGCCCAACGCCCGCGGCGCGGCAGCATTGCCCAGTGTGACCAGGTGCCGTTTGTCTGCGCGCAGCGCATGCACATGCGGGTTGGGCGACACCACGGCCATGCCACCGGCGTAGGCTTGTGCCAGTGTGCCGAGGTCGCGGTAGCCGTTCAGTGACATGTCCATGGCTGCGCAGCAGGCCGTTTGCGCGCGCGCCAACGCTGTGTTGAGCAGGGCACCGCCCGCATTGGCGCGCACTACATCGGTTGTCAAAAAGCCGTTGTGGGTTCAGCGTTTTGCAAAAGCAATGCTGGTTGAGCGCGTCTGCCAAGTGCATGGGTTCAGGTCCTCTCGTACCAGTCTTTGCTGCGGTTCACCACGCCTACCACCAACAGCATGGCGGGCACTTCGACCAACACGCCCACCACGGTGGCCAGCGCCGCACCGGAGTGAAAGCCAAACAGGCTGATGGCAGCGGCCACTGCCAGTTCGAAAAAGTTGGATGCACCAATGAGGGCTGAAGGGCAGGCAATGTTGTGCTTTTCACCCACCACACGGTTGAGCCAATAGGCCAACGCGGAGTTGAAAAACACCTGAATCACGATGGGCACCGCCAGCAGCGCAATCACCAGCGGTTGCTGCAATATCGCCTCGCCTTGGAAGGCAAACAGCAACACCAGCGTGGCCAGCAGCGCGGCAATCGACAGCGGCCCCACTTGGGCCATGGTCGCATCAAAGGCCTGCTGCCCGCGCGCCAACAATGCCTTGCGCCACCACTGCGCCAGCACCACGGGAATGACGATGTACAGCACCACCGAAATCAGCAGCGTGTCCCACGGCACCACGATGGCCGACACGCCCAGCAAAAACGCCACCAAAGGCGCAAACGCAATCACCATAATGCCGTCGTTCAGCGCCACTTGCGAGAGGGTGAACAGTGGGTCGCCCTTGGTCAGGCGGCTCCACACAAACACCATGGCAGTGCAGGGCGCGGCGGCCAGCAATATCAGTCCGGCAATGTAGCTGTCCAGCTGGTCGGCCGGCAGCATGTCGGCAAACAGGTGGCGTATGAACAGCCAGCCCAAAAATGCCATCGAAAACGGCTTCACCAACCAGTTCACAAACAACGTCACCCCAATGCCTTTGACGTGCTTGCGCACCTCGCCCAGCGAACCAAAGTCCACCTTCACCAGCATGGGAATCACCATCACCCAGATCAGCAAGCCCACGGGTAAATTGACCTTGGCAACCTCCATGGCACCAATGGCGGTAAACACGCTCGGAAGGAGTTGTCCCAATGCAATACCGGCCACGATGCACAGCGCCACCCACACAGTGAGGTAGCGCTCGAACATGCTCATGGGGGCGACGGAAGTGTCTGCGGTGTTCATAGGGATGCCAGCGCCTTGGCAGTGCCTTGCAGCGCCATCTTGCCCAGCTTGTCGGCAGGCAAATTCACCAACAGTGCCAGACGGCGGCGAATGGCGTGCAGTGTTTGGCGAAACGCTTCTGCCTTCTCGGCATCGCTGCCATCGCCTGCAGACGGGTCGGCGTAGCCCCAGTGGGCTGCGGCAGGTTTGCCGGGCCAGTAGGGACAGACCTCACCGGCGGCGTTGTCGCACACGGTAATGATCAAGTCCATGTGGGGCGCATCGGGCAGGGCGAACTCGTCCCAGTTTTTGCTGCGCAGTCCTTCGGTGGAAATCCCCGCTTGTTGCAGGGTTTGCAGGCCGATTGGGTTAGGCTGCTGGTTCTCACGCGGGCTGCTTCCGGCAGAAAAGCCTTTGAAGCGGTCGCCCCCGATGTCATTGAGCACGGCCTCGGCCAAAATGCTGCGGGCCGAATTGTGGGTGCACAGGAACAGGACGTTGAGTGGCTGGTTTGCCATAGGTTTCTCCGGGGGATTGGTTGAGATCGTTAGCAAGTGGTGCAGGACCGTGCTGCGGCGTCTTCGAGGTTGCAGCCTTCGCCCTGGCAACAGTGCGCGGTCAGGTAGGCGAGCAGACCGTTCATCTGCGCAAAGTTGGCGCGGTAAATCAGGTTGCGTCCCCGCTGCTCGCAGTTCACCAGGCCCGAGTGGGCCAGTTCTTTGAGGTGAAACGAGAGTGCGCTGGGCGATGATTCCAGCTGGCTTGCCAGCGTGCCGGGCGTCAGCCCTTCGGGGCCTGCCACCACCAAGGCCTTGAAGACCCGCAGACGCTGGGCATGGGCCAGAGCGGTCAGCGCGGCGAGGGCTTGGGTTTCTGTTGTGTCTGTGTTTGTCAGCGTTGAATCCATATTTCAATAGTACTTGAAATATTAAATAATGACGTACGTTTTGTACGCTGTCACAAAAACTTCATGGTTTTGCCATGGACCTGACACAGCACAAATTCACACTCCTGCTTCAGTACAACAACCATGCACTGACAGGAGACACCGATGCAAACGGCCTACTTACTATCCCACGCCAGCAGCGTCAGCCAGGCAGAAGGGGCGATCAAGACCCAGGGAATGGGCGCAGCAACGTCAGCGCGCAATGGGCTGCTGGTGTCGTGGGCCAACCACCAGGATGAAGTGCGCGCCGCCCAGCGCCTGCGCTACGACGTGTTTGCCGGGGAAATGGGGGCACGACTGAACACCTCCGTCCCAGGCCACGACATTGATTTGTTTGACAACTACTGCGAGCACCTGCTGGTGCGCGACGCGCAAACCCAGCAGGTGATTGGCACCTACCGCGTGCTGACACCGGCACAGGCGCTGCGCGTGGGCAGCACCTACAGCGACACCGAATTTGACCTCACCCGTCTGCGTGGCTTGCGTGAGCGCATGGTGGAGCTGGGCCGCAGCTGTGTACACCCAGACCATCGGCACGGCGGTGTCATCATGGCGCTGTGGAGTGCGCTGGCCGAGTTCATGGTGCGCAACCAGCTCGACACCATGATTGGCTGCGCCAGCATCCCCATGCTGCACAACGGTGTCGTCAGCGGCGATGTGGCGGCCAGCATCTGGCGACAGTTGCAGACCACGCACATGGCACCGATTGAGTACCACGTGCGCCCGCGCTTGCCCTTGCCGGTGGAGCAATTGGATAGCACGCTGGCTGTGGAGCCTCCGGCGCTGATCAAGGGCTATTTGCGCTTGGGTGCCCAGGTGCTGGGCGCGCCCGCGTGGGACCCAGATTTCAACTCGGCCGACTTGCCCATGATGATGCGCATCGCCGATTTACCGGCCCGTTACCGCAAGCACTTCTTGGGGGCATAAATGCCTACCACCATGGACGCACCCTGCTTGCGCGCGGTGTTTATCTCTGACATCCACCTGGGTACGGCAGGCTGTCAGGCAGAAGCCCTGTTGGAATTTCTCAAACACCACCCCAGCGAAACCCTCTACCTGGTCGGCGACATCGTGGACGGTTGGCAACTGCGCCGCCGTTGGTACTGGCCGCAGGCGCACAACGACGTGGTGCAAAAGCTTTTGCGCCGCGCGCGCAAGGGCAGCCGCGTGGTGTTTATTCCCGGTAACCACGATGAGTTTGCGCGCGCCTTTGTCGGCCACCATTTTGGTGGGGTGGAAGTCTGCGAAGACGCGGTGCACACCACCGCGGATGGGCGCACGCTGTGGATTACCCACGGTGACTATTTCGATGGCGTGATCCAGTGCGCCAAGTGGCTGGCCTATCTGGGGGACAACGCCTACGAGTTCACGCTCAAGCTCAACCGTTACCTCAACGGCCTGCGGGCACGGATGGGGCTGCCGTATTGGTCGCTCTCGGCCTACCTCAAACACAAGGTCAAAAAAGCATTGAACTACGTCACCGATTTTGAAGTGGCGGTAGCCGCTGAAGCCCGCCAACGCGGCCACGATGGTGTGGTGTGCGGCCATATCCACCGCGCAGAGATGCGCACTATCAACGGCACCTTGTATTGCAACGATGGCGACTGGGTGGAGAGCCGCAGCGCATTGGTGGAACACCAGGACGGTCGGTTGGAGCTGGTCTATTGGAACGATGTACGATGAAACTGGCCCTGATTACCGATGCCTGGAGTCCCCAAGTGAATGGGGTGGTGACGACGCTGGTGGAGCTGGTGCGCGAGACCCAGTCGCTAGGCCACCACGTGGCCGTCATCCATCCAGGCTTGTTTCGCACCCGGTCCTGTCCGGGCTACGCGGGCATTGATCTGGCGGTGCGCCCGTTCAAGCAATTGGCAGAGCAGTTGGACGATTTAGCCCCCGAGGCCATTCACATCGCCACGGAAGGACCGTTGGGTTGGGCGGCTCGGCGCTACTGCCTCCAGCGAAAATTGGCGTTCACGACGGCGTACCACACGCGGTTTCCGGAAATACTGAAGGCGGCACTGCGCGTTCCCTTGTGGTTGGGCTACGCACTCTTCCGGCACTTTCACAAACCGTCGTCGGGCGTACTGGTGCCCACGCAGGGGGTGCAACGCTTGCTGGAGGCCAAGGGCTTTCGCCATCTGCGCAGCTGGACGCACGGGGTGGATATGGCGCTGTTTGGCTACTACGCACGCGCCACAGAGTGCGCACTGTTGGGGAACTTGGCGCGACCCGTGTCCTTGTTTGTGGGCCGCGTGTCGTATGAAAAAAATATCGAGGCCTTTTTGGAGCTAGACATCACCGGCACCAAGGTGGTCTGCGGTGTGGGGCCCTTGGAGGCTGGCCTGAAAGCACGCTATCCCCACGTGCGATGGCTGGGCGTGCTGCCGCGTGACGAACTGGCCAAGGTGTACGCCGCCGCCGATGTATTTGTCATGCCCAGCCGCTCTGAAACTTTTGGATTGGTGATGCTGGAGGCTATGGCCAGCGGCACGCCCGTGGCCGCGTTTCCAGTGGAAGGCCCCTTGGAGGTATTGGGTAACCCTGCGCGCGGGGGCGTTTTGCATGCCGACTTGCATGCCGCGTGGTCCGGTGCTTTGCGTATTGAGCGGCCGACGGCCCGCAACCGCGCGTTGGAGTTCAGCTGGCTGCGTGCCGGCCAGCTTTTCTTGGGGCATCTGGTGCCTGTCACACAACTGTCATCTCAACCGTAAACAATTCTTCATTGTTTTGTCATTGCCAGGGTCGTCCACATGTTCTCAATTTTCGGGAAAACCAAAGAGCCAGAAAAGCGCAGTGCGCCCGATTTATTGGACCGCGACCACAGTCTTTTGGCGTTCAATGAGCGGGTTCTGGACTGGGCGATTCGGGACGATGTGCCTCTGCTGGAGCGTTTGCGTTACCTGTGCATCGTGTCGTCCAATCTCGATGAGTTTTTTGAAGTGCGCGCCGAACCCCATCTGGTGGCCCATCTGCGGAACGACCACAAGGGCGCGTTTTCGGTGGAGTCGTTCAATCGGCTGTCAACATCGTTGCAATCGTTGGTGGCCCGGCAATATGCGCTGTACAACGAAAAGCTGATGCCGGCCTTTGAAGCGCAAGGCATCAAAGTCCTGTCGCACGGTGAGCGCAACAGCGCGCAGCGCGCGTGGGTCAAGCAATATTTTGAACGCGAGGTGCGCCCGCTGCTGATTCCGGTGGGGTTGGACCCCTCGCACCCATTCCCCCAAGTGGCCAACAAGTCGCTGAACTTCATTGTGCGTCTGGGTGGCAAAGACGCGTTTGGTCGCGAAAACGAAATTGCGATCGTCAAAGTCACCCGTGTGCTGCCGCGCTTCATCCGCTTGCCTGAGAAGGTGGCGGGTTCGCGTGCGCTGTTCGTGTCGATTTCCAGTGTGATCCGTGCCCACTTGGGCGAGCTGTTTGTGGGGCGCACGGTGGGACAGTTTTCGCAGTTTCGGGTGACACGCCATTCGGACCTTTCGGTGGACGAAGACGATGTCAAAAACCTGCGCACTGCGCTGCGCCAGGGGCTGGTGCACCGGCACTACGGGCAGGCTGTGCGGCTGGAGGTCTCGGCCGGCTGCTCACAGCATTTGTCGGACTTTTTGCTCGAGCAGTTTGAGCTACCACCGCAGTCGCTGTACCGGGTGCCCGGGCCGGTCAATCTGGTGCGCTTGACGCAGCTGATTGATCTGGCGGACCGCCCGGACCTGTGTTTCACGCCCTACAAGGCGGCCTATCCGACGCAGTGGGTGCCAGGGCAACCGATCTTCGATCAGCTCAAACAGCGCGACATCCTGATTCACCAGCCCTTCGAGAGTTTTGACGGGGTGCTGACTTTTTTGCGCGAAGCCGTGAACGACCCGCAGGTGCTGGCCATTAAACAGACGATTTACCGCACCGGTGCAGATTCGGAGTTGATGGACCTGTTGCGCGAAGCCGTGCGGCGTGGCAAAGAGGTCACCGTGGTGGTGGAGCTCAAGGCGCGCTTTGATGAGGAAGCCAATATCAACTGGGCCGAGATGCTCGAGTCGATTGGTGCCCAGGTGGTGTATGGCGTGGTCGGGCTCAAAACCCATGCCAAGATGATGCTGGTGACGCGGCGCGAAGGCAAATCGCTCAAGCGCTACGGCCATCTGTCCACTGGCAACTACAACCCCCGTACCGCCAGACTCTACACCGACATAAGTCATATCACCGCAGATACCGCGCTGACCACGGACATGGAACACGTGTTTGTGCACCTGGCCAGCCAAAGCCGATTGCCGCGCCTGTCCAAGCTGTGGATGGCCCCGTTTCACTTGCACCGCAACCTGATCGCCAAGATAGATGCATTGGGCAAAGCCGCTGAAAAAGGGCGTGCATGCCGCATCGTGGCCAAGATGAATTCGCTCACCGACGAGGCACTGATTGCCAGCCTGATGCGCGCGGGAAAGAGCGGTGTCAAGGTGGATCTGATCGTGCGGGGCGCCTGCATATTGCCCGCGCAAGTGCCGGGCCACACCGACAACATTCGCGTGCGTTCGGTGATCGGGCGGTTTCTCGAGCATTCGCGCGTGTTCTATTTCCGCGACGGCGAGGCAGAAGACCTGTACCTCTCCAGTGCAGACTGGATGAATCGCAATATGGTGCGGCGCGTGGAGCTGGCCTGGCCGGTCACCGACGAGCAGCAAAAACGCCGCATCGTGGACGAGTGCCTGGTGGCCTATCTGCATGACACGGTGGATGCCTGGGACCTGGGGCCGGATGGCAACTACACCCGCATAAACCCCGACAAGAAATCGGCGCACGGCGCGCAGGCAGCGCTGATGGCGCGCTACGGGCGCAGCACCAAAACACCGCGTGGAGTGTGACGGCTATGGACTTGATTTTTTGGCGGCATGCGGAAGCGATTGACCTCGATCTGGTCGGCGACGACATGGAGCGCAGCCTGACCGCGCGTGGCGAAAAACAGGCCAACCGCATGGCCCATTGGTTGGACCGGCAACTGCCGGATGGTGCCAAAGTGATTGCCAGCCCGGCCGTGCGCGCGCAACAAACCGCACAGGCGTTGGGCCGCAAATTCAAAACCCATGCCGCCCTGGCACCGCTGGGCAGCTGCGACCAATTGCTGGAGTTGGTGCAGTGGCCCCAAGGCAAAGGTTGCGTGCTGGTGGTGGGCCACCAGCCGACCTTGGGGCAGGCGATTGCCCGGCTGATCGGGCTTCAGGAATCGGAATGCACCGTCAAGAAAGGCGCGGTCTGGTGGTTGCGCCACAAAGAGCGCGATGCCGAAGGATCGACCGTTGTTGTGACGGTGCAGACCCCCGACTTGCTCTAACGGGCAACCGACGCTCAGGCTTTGTTCAAGATTTGGCAGGACGTCCCGTTTTGAGACTGGGCACGGCCGCAATCGCTGCCAGGAAGGCGCTGTCCGACATGGCGGCCAATGCCTTGATGCCAGCGCGGATGAGCTCGGTCTTTTTGGCAGCGGTTTTGAGTTGTGTTGCGCGGGTTTTGAGCGCATCGATCACCATAAATTCGGCTTTAGGCATGGTGAAACTGTCACGCACCATCTTGGGTTTTTTGACTTTGGCAGGTTTTGCAGTGGCCTTCGCAATTTTTTTGGCAGCGGGTTTCGCGGACACCTTGGGCACCACAGTTTTGGTAGTCGCTTTTTTTGCAACTGCGGGTGCAGCGCGCTTGGGAGCAGGCTTTGCTGCGGCGGTAACGGGTGGCTTGGTGCTATCGACGGTTGTCATGAATATTCCAATAATTAAACGGTATATACAGTTTATATCGTTTTTATTTGCGCATCAAGTATCACGCGGAGAAAATTTCCTATGAGTGGTTTGGTCAACTTCAGCATTCGGACCCGATTGCTGATTCTTCTGGTTCTCTCCGTGACTGCCTTGGTGGCGTTGGGTCTGTTTTCTGCGTGGACGATTCAGGTGGGCGCAGGCCAAGCTGCTGGGTTTATTGATGTGGAGTTCGAGTCCGTGCGCGCACTCAGCGCGGTGCGCTCTTCCGTAGGCAATGCACGCCGTTACGAGAAAGACCTGTTCCTCAATATGGGCGATGAGAAAGAAACCGACCGCTATACCCAGCTATGGGGCACGGAATTGGAGAACATTCAGGCCGCAATGGCAGAGGCTCGACGCGTCGCACAGCCTGCCGAGCTGGTGTTTTTGGACACCATGCAACACAGCGTGGACAACTACGCTTTGGGCTTGAAACGCATCATTGGTCAGCTGGCACGGGGCGAGTTGAACGACCCGTGGGCTGCCAATGCCGCGATGAATCCCATCAAAGGCGACATTCGCCAGACGGACGTGTCGCTGGCAGAACTTTCGGAGTCGGTGCGCCAGCGCGCAACCCTGCAACGGGAGGCTTTTGCGCGCACTGCGGCGCGTGCGCCATGGATCGTAATCGTCGCAACCGTGGTGGTGTCGGTGTTGGCGAGCGTGTTGGTGCTGGCGATTGTGAAGTCCATCCTTGGGCCCATCCGTAGCCTGCAAACTACCGCAACGGCGTGGGGGCACGGGGACCTGACCGCGCGGATGGACGTCAACGGCGCAGACGAGATGGCGGCTGCCAAACGCGATCTGGCATTGATGCACCACGCCCTTGTGCAACTGGTGGGGCAGGTGCACAAGGGCGTGGATGTGGTGGGGAGTAATTCCGACGAAATTGCCTTGGCGAATAGCGACCTGTCTGAGCGCACCGAGCAAGCGGCGGTTTCACTGCAAAAGACGTCGGCATCCATTGCGCAATTGTCGTATGCGGTGAAACATACGGCGGACTCGGCATCGCAGGCGGTGGTCACGGCCAACGCCGCGCGTGAGGTGGCCAGCAAGGGGGGTGAAGTGGTTAGCCAGGTCACCAGCACGATGGGAAATATTCACCTGTCTTCCAAAAAAATTGCCGACATCATCAGTGTCATTGACGGCATTGCATTCCAGACCAACATCCTCGCGCTCAATGCGGCGGTAGAGGCCGCCCGTGCAGGCGAGCAGGGGCGTGGTTTTGCTGTCGTGGCCAGTGAGGTGCGTAGCTTGGCAGGGCGTTCAGCCCAGGCCGCGAGAGAGATCAAGACCATCATTGAACACTCGGTGGTCACCGTCGAGCAGGGCACCGCACTGGTGGCAGATGCCGGGCGCACCATGCGTGACATTGTGCAAAGCGTGGGAGAAGTGACCTTGGTGATTGAGGCCATCCGCCAGGCGGCCAACGAGCAGCACGAGGGCATTGCCCTCATTGGCGAAGCGATGGTGGGGATTGATCAGGCCACGCAGCAGAATGCCGCCATGGTGGAAGAATCAGCCGCAGGTGCCATGAGTCTGCGAGAACAGACGCACCATTTGCGACAAGCCTTGCAGGGTTTCAAGCTAGGCGAAGATTTTTAGACAAATTCACCGCTAGCCCCCGTGGAGTATGCGCAAGCAGCTATAAAAATTATAGCTAATCCGCCGGTTGCAAGTCGACGCACGCATCGCCTTCTGGCAGCCCGAGCGTGCACCAGCCCGCATCAAACAGCGTGTCGAGCAACTTTTGGAATCCAAAAATATTCAAGAGCATGGGTTTCACCTGATCGTGGGTTTATGGAGGTTAGAAAGAAAGCGCACGCGCTGCAGTGCCAGCAACTCCAGCACACCCCACACGATGCAAGCAGGAATGGCCATCCATCGAATCAATGCAGACTTGTAAAACATAGTGGTGCGCGCAGTGTTGTCATGGCATGAAGTTAGCCGCCGTGTATGACAGGCGTATGTCAGATGAAAAAAAGCCACAGCGTGCGCACAAACATTGCGCAGACCGCGTCCGCACCGATATGCTCGGCCGCTGTGGCACCCACCGAACTCCCTGAACTTAGCGCGCTCGAACGCATCATCGAACTGGGTGCCAGCCACTTGCAAACCCGCGTAGTGCGCCAGGTCGCATTGCCAAGTGGCGGCAGCTACCCCATTCACGCAGTCATGCTGGGCAACCCAGACCCAAAGGTTCCGGCGGTGGGCTACTTTGGCGGTGTGCACGGCTTGGAACGCATTGGTTCCGAAGTGGTGATTGCCTACTTGCAAAGCCTGGTGATGCGTTTGCAGTGGGACAGCACCCTGCATCGACAACTTGAAACCGTGCGACTGGTGTTCATGCCTATCGTCAACCCCGGCGGCATGGGGATGGGCACGCGGGCCAATCCACGCGGCGTGGACTTGATGCGCAACGCACCAGTAGAGGCCTTGGAGCCCGTACCCTTTCTGGTGGGCGGACAGCGCATGAGTGCGCGCCTGCCGTGGTACCGCGGTGCGGCGGGCCAGGGCATGGAAGTGGAAAACGAGGCTGTGTGCGAGTTGGTGCGTTCAGAGATGTTGCACCGCCCCTTCAGCCTTGCGGTGGATTGCCATTCCGGTTTTGGCACGCGCGACCGGATCTGGTTTCCCTACGCCCACACCCGCGCGCCCATTGCCCATCTGGCAGAAGTGCATGCGCTCAAAAACATCTTTGCACGATCCAACAGCCATCACCGCTACACGTTCGAGCCTCAGAGTCTGCAATACCTGGCGCATGGCGACTTGTGGGATCACCTCTATCGATCGTCGTGCACACAAAACCAAGGGGTGTTTTTGCCACTGACGCTGGAAATGGGGTCCTGGCTGTGGGTGAAGAAGAACCCGCGCCAGCTGTTCTCGCGCCACGGCATCTTCAATCCGTTGATCGAACATCGTCAGCAGCGCGTGCTGCGGCAACACCAGCAATTTCTGGATTTTTTGTCGCGTGCTGCCTGCGGTTACTCCTTGTGGATGCCGGAGGCCGAATTGCGTGCACAGCACCATGCGCTGGCGTTGCAGGAATGGTATTGAAGGCGATGGCGCATTGGATATTTTTGCGAGGTCTGGCACGAGAGAGTCGCCATTGGGGGCGCTTTGTGGACGACTTTGCGCAGGCGCACCCCGATGCGCGGGTGGTGACACTGGATTTGCCGGGTAACGGTTTGAGGTACCACGAACCAAGCCCGGCCAGCGTAGCCGGTATGGTGGAGGCCTACCGCGCGCAACTGGCGGCGCTGGGCCTACACGCCCCGTACCGCTTACTCGCCGTGTCGATGGGGGCGATGGTGGCGGCAGAGTGGTCGCATCGGTACCCGGACGAGGTGGCGCGGCAGGTGCTGATTAACACCAGCATGCGGCCGTTCAGCGCGTTCTACCAAAGGTTGCGGCCACACAACTATGGGACGTTGCTTCGGCTCATTGCCATGCAGATAACAGCCTCGCAGTGGGAGCGCGCTGTTTTGCAACTCACCACCCATCGCGCGCACCCGGAGGTGTTGCCGTACTGGCAGGCGTTGCGAGAGCAATTCCCTGTGTCCCGTACCAATGCCTTGCGCCAGTTGTGGGCAGCAGCGAGGTATTGCGCAAATGGGCATCGACCGGCGGCGCTGACGCTGGTGCTCGTCAGTGCACAAGACGCATTGGTCTGTGCTACTTGTTCCCACGCGTTGGCGGCGGCATGGGGTGCCTCGGTGGCGGTGCACCCTACGGCGGGTCACGACCTGACGCTGGATGACGGGCCTTGGGTCGCCACCCGTGTGGCGGAATGGTCGCGAAACGCAAACGACTTCCCTTTGTCACGCTACTGACATGAACGCGCCCTAAGCTGACCCCTTAGAAAAGTGCAAAGGTGCTTCATGAAAAATGCAATGGGCTTGTCGTTGGTTCCTGCGCGAACTGGCCTGGCTTTGATCTCCGTTACCGGAGGTGAGGGGCCTTTGGAACGGGTTTTACGGCAGCAAAGCCTGTACCCCGTGTACCAACCGATTGTGAATTTGGCCGATGCGTCGGTGTATGCCCATGAGGCCCTGATTCGGGGGCCGCAAGGAACGCCGTTGCACACCCCCGACGCGCTATTGCGGGCTGCTGCGCAGGAAGATCTGGGGTGTGAGTTTGAGTTTGCCTGCATCGTGGCGGCTATGAAAACTTGGGGTCATGTTGACGCGCCAGGACGCCTGTTTGTCAACATCAGCGCCACAGCGCTGACCCAAATTTTGCACGAACGGGGCACACAGGATTTGCTGCGTTGGCTGCGTAGCGTACGGGTGCTTTCACGCATGGTGGTGCTGGAGATTACAGAGCATGAACGTGTGGAGGATATGGACCAGCTGGCAGAGGTGGTGAAGCAGGTGCGTAGCGTCGGCATCGCCCTGGCCTTGGACGACTTTGGCGATGGACGGTCCAGCTTGCGCCTGTGGTCACAGCTCAAACCCGAGATCGTCAAGATCGACAAATATTTCACCAAGAACATCAGTGAAAACGGTGACAAGCTCAAGACGATTCAGGCCCTGCAACAAATTGCAGCGGTGTTTGGCAGCGAATTGGTGGCAGAGGGCATTGAGACCGCCGAAGATTTGCGGGTGCTGCGCGACCTGGGCATCACCTATGGGCAAGGCTATTTTTTAGGGCATCCGGATCGTCAGCCTGCACATTACCTCAATGTGCAGTCGCAGCGGGTACTGGGCGAGCAGCAGGTCGTGGTGTTTCCCGAGTTGGGGCGCACGCCCAAAGGCGGCCAGTTGCGCAACTTGGCATTGGTGCCAGCGCCTACCGTGCACGCGTTGTCGACCAACGACGAGCTGGCGGGCATTTTTATGGCGCACCCCGACTTGCATGCCGTGGCACTGGTGGAGGGGGATCGCCCGGTAGGCATCATGAACCGCGCGCTGTTTATGAACGAGTATTCCAAGCTGTACTACCGCGAGGTCTGGGGTCGAAAATCGTGCGCTATGCATGCCAACCGTGAACCACGGCTGATTGAGCGGGACCACAGCGTGGATGAACTGATCGGCATCCTGACATCCCAAGACCAACGCTACCTGACCGACGGTTTTATCGTCACCGAAAACGGACGCTACATGGGGTTGGGCACCGGTGACCATCTGGTGCGCTCGGTGACCGAGACGCGCATAGAAGCGGCACGCCACGCCAACCCGCTGACCTTTTTGCCGGGCAATATTCCCATTAGCCAGCATATAGACCGTCTGCTCAAAAAACAGGGATCGTTTGTTGCCTGCTATGCCGACCTGAACAACTTCAAACCCTACAACGATTACTACGGTTACTGGCGTGGCGATGAAATGATTCGCTTGGTCGCCAGTATCGCCACGGCGCAATGCGATTCTCAGTGTGACTTTTTAGGCCATGTGGGCGGTGACGATTTCATCCTGCTGTTCCAAAGCGCCAATTGGCGTCAGCGTTGTGACGCTCTGGTGGGTGAGTTCAATGAGCGCGCGCGCACCATGTTCGATGCCAAAGCACGCGAAGCGGGCGGCATTGAGGCAGAGGACCGCCACGGAGTGCCTCGCTTTTTCCCTTGCACCACGCTGTCTATTGGGGCTGTGGCCATCGATGGCCGTCAGTTTTCGCGTGCGGAAGATGTGGCCAATCTGGCGGCATTGGCCAAACACGATGCCAAACAGGCCAATGCAGGCGTTTGGGAGCGAAAGGCTTAAAGACCGTCCAGTACCAGCGACCAGGGCGTCTTTTGCCAAGCCAACGCCTCTTCGCGCAGCAAGTGGGCCGATTGGGGGAATGCGGCAGCCCATCCGGCACGGCACTTGAGCTTCACGCGGGCGGTGTCTAGCAAGGTGCGTTGCAGTGTGAGGCCGGTGAGGTCCGGGTCGCGCCGGGCATGGCACAAGATCACGGCCAGGCGCAGCGATAGCAGTTGTGCGGCCATGTCCGCGTCTGTGAGCGCGCTTTCCACCTTGCGTAACTTGCCCCGGTGGCCCAGCACCAACATGCTCAGGCGGTGCATCTCGGACAGCGAGAACCCCATGGCGTCCGCGTTGTCCAGGATGTAGGCACCGTGCTTGTGGTAATCGCTGTGGGAGATATGGCTGCCAATTTCATGCAGTTGCGCGGCCCACTGGAGCTTGCGGGTATCGCGAGTTTGTCGGTCCGGGTCTGCGTCTTGTTGCACCGCTTGCAGTTGGGTAAAAAGATCGGTGGCCACACGGGCCACCCGTTTGCCGTGCACCGTGTCGACACCGAACTTCGTTGCCAGGCGTTCCACGCTTTTGACGTGCAAGTCGCCTGCGCCGCCGGTGTCACCCAACAGGTCGCAGATCAGGCCATGGCGCAGGCCTCCGGCCGCTTTGTCCATGGTCTGAATCCCCAGGAGCTTGAACACCGCACGCATCACGCTCACCCCGCCGCCAATAATGGCCTTGCGGTCCTCCCGCATGCCGCCCAGACGCAGGCCGTCGACACTGCGCGCGGCAATCAAGCGCTCCAGCAACCAGTCCAGCCCTTCCTGGGTAATACATCCCTCGGGCCAACCCGCGGCGACCAGCACATCGCCAATGGCCCCCACCGTGCCTGCCGAGCCATAGGCCTGATCCCACTGGTTGGGGTGGTAGGCATCAAACGCTTCGTCCAGCACGGCGGTGGCGGCAATCTCCGCCATCTCGAATGACTTTTTGGTAAACAGGTTGTCCGCAAAATAACGTTTGGACCAGGCAATGCTGCCGACCCGAAATGACTCCATCACCTTGGGCTGCAAGCCGTGGCCCAGGATGAGCTCGGTCGAGCGTCCGCCAATGTCGATGACCAGCCTGCGCTCGTCGCTGGCAGGCAGCATGTGGGCGACGCCTTGGTAAATCAGCCGCGCTTCTTCGCGCCCAGAGATGACGTTGATGGGGAAACCCAGTACCTGGTTGGCGCGGTCGAGAAATGCGTCGCGGTTGCGGGCCTCTCGCAGCGTTTGTGTGGCCACTGCGCGCACTTCGGAGGGCTTGTAGCCGGCCAAACGCTCGCCAAAACGTGCGAGGCAGTCCCAACCGGACTGCATGGCTTGCGGTGTCAGGTTGCGGTCGTCGTCCAAGCCGCCACCCTGGCGCACGGTTTCTTTGAGGTATTCGGTACGCCGAAATTCACCGTGGTCCACTTGGCCGATTTCAAGGCGAAAACTGTTCGATCCCAGATCGACGGCGGCGAGGCGATTTCCAGAGGGCATGGGCTGTTGGGTGTGGTGTTGGGGAGTCAGCCGGAGAGCATAGCATTCGCTCTTGCAAGTCTGCGCCTAGCGGCGTTGCTTAGCCGATGATTCGGCCGTCTCGCGAGAGCATGCTTTGGGTGACGAATGTTCCCCCTCGGCGTTTGCCGTCGAGGTCGATCCGAAAGCCTCCCAATTCGGTGGACGCGCGCTTCTGCAAGGTCCTCAGGAGGTTGGCACGGGTGGCGGATCCCTCCAGTGACTGCATAGTCTCGAAAACATAGCGACTGGCGATGAATCCAGCCAATCCTTGGGGGGTGGGAGGTTCGTCAAAAAATCTCACCAGGCTTGAACGGTAGGCGCGCACCACGGCCGCGCTGGTATTGAGCAGCGGGACGACTTGGGTCGCAATCACCGGCGCGTGGGGCGACATGCCGACCTGTGAGAGTGTTTGCAAATTGACATCGGACATGGCGATGACGTAGCGCAAGTCGGCCTGTTTGGTGATGCCCTGGGTGAATTGCAGCAACTCCGGTGTGCCACCCAGAAAAATCAGCAGGCGCGGACTTTGGGGTGTGAGGGTTTGGGCCAAATGCTGCAAATCAGCGATAGGACCAAAGGCCGTCACGCGCATGTTCAGGGCGGCCGCGGTGCGCTGCACTTCTTGGTGGTAGTTCGCATATTCGGATGGCGAGGCATAGACGGCACCCATTTCTGTCACACCTGCCAGTGACAGGGTGCGTACGGCGTGGGTGATCTGATCCTGGCGCGGGGCGAAGATCGGAAACGTGTTGTCGCTCACAGGGGCATTGGCGTTTTGCAGCCACGGGGCAATGTGGGGAATGTCGGGCACCTCGCGGCGCATGAGGTCTGCCAGCCGCTCCGCGACCTGGCCGCCCACCGTGCCCATGTAGGCGATGACCTGCGACTGCCCCTTGAACGCGTCCACTGCCTGGCGAAGGCTGGCCTCACTGCCATCCACCTCTACGGTGCGGTGTTGCACCGGGCGGCCCCTAAAACCGCCATTGGCATTGATGTCTTGCCAAGCGGCGCGTGAGCCGACCACAAAGTCTTTGGATACGTCGATCTGGTTCGCAGAAACATCGGCGACCTGGACCAGCGTGAGCGTTTTGGACACGCTGTCTTTATTGTTGTTTTGAGCCCAGCTGGGGGCCAGCGCCGTGGCTGCCAAGCACCCAAGGCTATGGATCGCCAGGCGGCGAATGGGGTTGAAATCCAACGGCATATTGTGTTTTTCTTCTTGCGACAGTGTGTGCAAGTGCTATAAAAAACATAGCTACTTGCGCATATCTGTAGAGGGCTAGAGCCCTTTTTTACTTATTTTTTGACTGGCGGCGTCAGCACCGCGTCGATGATGTGAACGATGCCATTGGTCGCCACCAAGTCGGCTTGTGTGACGACTGCGTTTTCGATAGTCACCATGTCACCGGCTTTGGACAACTCCACTTCAGCGCCGTTCACCGTCTTCACTTTGCCGTTCTTCACGCTGGCTGCCAAGGCCTTGCCGGGAACGACGTGAAACGTCAGAACATATTTGAGTGCGGCGGGGTCTTTGGCGAGCAATTCCATAGTTTTGGCGGGGACCGCCTTGAACGCGTCATTGGTCGGCGCGAACACGGTGAAGGGGCCAGCGCCTTGGAGCGTTTCGGAAAGTCCAGCAGATTGAAGCAAACCGTTCAGTGTGCTCAGGGATGGTGTGCTGGCAATGGTGTCGGCCACGGTGACCGGAGTGGACACCGACGCACAACCGGTAAACAAGGTTGCAAGGGCTACGCCCAAAGCAGCGCGGCGGGTCAGGGTAAACAAGGTGCTGGCATTCATCGAGGTTTCTCCGGTTGTAAAAACCCCGAGAGTAAGAAGCTATCGTGACAATGGTGTGACACGCATTTTTTGCAGTAGCCTTGCGTTTGTCATATGGTTGTCACAATGCTTTCTTACATTGCACCTGTCCCCAAACCAACCTACCGAGGTTTTACATGCAAGTTTCTTTCAAATTACCGTTGCTGTCGCTCGCAATGGCTTCCACATTGGGTTTAGCTGGCATCGCTGGCGCGCAAGAAGTGACCGGTGCAGGCGCTACATTTCCTGCCCCCATTTATTCCAAATGGGCATCGGAATACAACAAGGCCACGGGCGTCAAAGTGAACTACCAGTCCATTGGCTCTGGCGGTGGCATCAAGCAGATTGATTCGAAGACGGTGGACTTTGGCGCATCCGACATGCCCCAGACCGACGAAGTGCTGAAGGCAAAAGGCCAGATTCAGTTTCCCACCGTATTGGGTGGCGTGGTGCCGGTGATCAACGTCAAGGGTATTGAGCCCGGTCAGCTCAAGCTCACAGGCCAGGTGCTGGGCGACATTTTTCTGGGCAAGATTGCCAGGTGGAACGATCCAGCCATCAAGGCGCTGAACCCCGCATTGCCATTGCCTGATGCGGCTATCGCGCAAGTGCGCCGCGCTGACGGTTCGGGCACAACCTTTATCTTCACCAATTACTTAAGCAAAGTGAATGCGGAGTGGAAGTCCAAAGTAGGCGAGGGCACCGCTGTGAACTGGCCAGTGGGCGCTGGCGGCAAGGGTAACGAAGGCGTTGCAGCTTTCGTGGGCCGCCTGCCTAACTCCATGGGTTATGTGGAGTATTCCTACGTGAAGCAAAACAAACTCAACTATGCCGTGATGCAGAACTCGGCAGGCAATTTTGTGAAGCCCGAAGACGACACCTTCAAGGCCGCCGCTGCCGGTGCGGACTGGACCAAATCGTTTTACCAAATTCTGACCAACCAGCCTGGCAAAGAAGCTTGGCCTATCAGCGGTGCTACCTATATCCTGATGCACACCAAGCAGGACAAACCCGCCAGTGCCACCGAAGTGCTGAAGTTCTTTAGCTGGGCCTACAAGAATGGCGACAAGTCGGCTGCCGATCTCGACTACGTGCCTATGCCCAAGCCTGTGATTACAGCGATTGAAAAAGCCTGGGGCGAAATCAAGGACGGCTCCGGCAAACCTGTAGCATTCAAGTAATGAAAACTCGCTCTGGTCCTCTGGCGGATCGCATATTTGGGTTTTTGGCCAAAAGTGCGGCGCTGCTAACGTTGGCCCTGCTGGCTGCGATTCTGCTAACGCTGACGGTCAGCGCTTGGCCTGCGATCAGTAAATACGGCCTGAGCTTTCTGACCCGCACCACCTGGGACCCAGTGCAAGAGGAGTTTGGCGGGTTGGTGATGATTTACGGCACGTTGGCCACCTCGGTCATTGCATTGCTGATTGCGGTGCCGGTGAGCTTTGGGATCGCCCTGTTTTTGACCGAGCTGTCACCACCGTGGTTGAAGCGTCCCTTGGGCACCGCCATCGAGCTGCTGGCGGCAGTGCCATCCATCGTGTACGGCATGTGGGGGCTGCTGGTGTTTGGTCCGGTGTTGGCCACCTATGTGCAACAACCGCTGCAAACCGCATTCGCGGGTGTTCCGTATCTCGGCGCATTTGTGTCGGGCCCACCGGTGGGGATCGGCATTTTGTCGGCCGGCATTATTTTGGCAATCATGATCATTCCGTTCATCTCGGCGGTCATGCGTGACGTGTTTGAAGTGACCCCGCCGCTGCTCAAAGAGTCGGCCTATGGCCTGGGTGCGACCACTTGGGAGGTGGTGTCCACGGTGGTGCTTCCGTACACCAAGACTGGCGTTGTTGGCGGCATCATGCTGGGCCTGGGGCGTGCCATTGGCGAGACCATGGCGGTGACGTTTGTGATTGGCAACTTTAATCAGCTGGACTCTGTGAGCCTGTTCCAGGCGGCCAACAGCATTACGTCTGCGCTGGCCAATGAATTTGCCGAAGCCGGAGAGGGGCTGCACCAGGCTTCGCTGATGTACCTGGGCTTGGTGCTTTTCTTTATTACCTTTGTTATTTTGTCGCTCTCCAAGATGCTGCTGGCACAGTTGCGCAAGAGCGAAGGAGCCAAGACATGAGTACGACTTCCGCGCAATTGCACCAGACGCGGGCAGCCAAGTTTGCCCGGCGCAAGCGAACCAATACCGTGGCGACGGCGCTGGCCATGGGCGCGATGGCGTTTGGCCTGTTTTGGCTGTTCTGGATTTTGTGGGAAACCATGCGTTTGGGCTTTGATGGCCTGACCATTGCCACCTTGACCCAGATGACCCCACCGCCGAACGAAGAGGGCGGACTGGCCAATGCCATTTATGGCTCGTTTTTGATGGTGGCGTTGGCTACCTGTGTGGGCACGCCGATTGGTGTGATGGCAGGCATTTACTTGGCGGAGTTTGATACCAAGAGCTGGCTTGCGTCTACCACCCGGTTTGTCAACGATATTCTGCTGTCAGCGCCCTCTATTGTGGTGGGGCTGTTTGTGTACTCGGTGGTGGTGTCGCGTTTCAAATCGTTCTCGGGTTACGCCGGCGTATTGGCCTTGTCGCTGATCGTGATTCCGGTGGTAATTCGTACTACAGAGAACATGCTGCAACTGGTTCCGTCCGGTCTGCGCGAAGCGGCCTATGCATTGGGTGCGCCCAAGTGGAAAGTCATCATGAGCATCACGCTGAAGGCCGCCCGTGCCGGTGTCATCACTGGCGTGCTGTTGGCGGTGGCCCGCATTGCGGGAGAGACTGCGCCACTGCTGTTTACCGCGCTGAGCAATCAGTTCTGGACCTCGTCCTTGGGTGAGCCCATGGCCAGCCTGCCAGTCACCATTTTCAAGTTTGCCATGAGCCCGTACGAAAACTGGCAGAAGCTGGCCTGGGCGGGGGTTTTCCTTATCACGCTGGCGGTGCTGGCCCTCAATATTTTGGCGCGGTTTATGACACGCGCAAAAGCCTGATTCGTCACAGAATTTTCTGGAAATAAATTTTTTATGCCAATCCCCGTTTCTGCACCTGAGAAGACCAAAATTTCGGTCAAAGACCTCAACTTTTTTTACGGCAAATTTCATGCGCTCAAGGGCATCAATCTTGAGATTCCCGAAAACAAAGTAACCGCCTTTATCGGGCCTTCGGGTTGCGGTAAATCCACCTTGCTACGCGTGTTCAACCGCATGTTTGAGTTGTACCCCGAGCAGCGAGCAGAAGGACAAGTTTTGTTGGACGGCGAAAATCTGCTGACCAGCAAGGAAGACGTCGCGTTGTTGCGCGCCAAGGTCGGTATGGTGTTCCAGAAACCCACGCCGTTTCCGATGTCGATTTTTGACAACATTGCCTTTGGCGTGAAGCTTTTTGAGAGCCTGAACGCCACGGACATGGAAGAGCGCGTCGAATGGGCACTGCGCAAATCTGCACTGTGGGGCGAGGTGAAAGACAAGTTGCACCAGAGCGGCAGCAGCCTCTCGGGTGGCCAGCAACAGCGGTTGTGCATCGCACGCGGCATTGCCATCAAACCCGAAGTGCTGTTGCTGGACGAACCGTGTTCTGCGTTGGACCCGATTTCTACTGCGAAGGTGGAAGAGCTGATCGTCGAGTTGAAAGAAGACTACACGGTGGTGATCGTGACGCACAACATGCAGCAGGCTGCGCGTTGCAGCGACTACACCGCTTATATGTATTTGGGTGATCTGATGGAGTTTGGCTCCACGGAGCAAATGTTCTTCAAGCCCACCCGCAAAGAAACTGAAGACTACATTACCGGCCGATTCGGCTAAGGAGAGACCATGTCCGATAAACATTTGTCCACGCAATTTGATAGCGAGCTCACCGCAGTGTCGAGCCGCGTCATGGAGCTCGGGGGGTTGGTGGAGTCCCAAATTCGCCAGGCGATTCTTGCGTTGTCGCAGTTCAGTGCCGAGGTCGCCAATGAGGTGACCGCCAACGAAGCGAGGGTCAATGCGATGGAAGTGGAGATCGACTACTTGCTGTCGTCCATCATTGCGCGTCGCCAACCCACGGCGCGCGATCTGCGTTTGCTGATTGCCATTTCAAAGACCACCGCCAATCTGGAGCGTGTGGGCGATGAAGCCGAAAAAATTGCCCGCATGGTGCGCCGCATTATTCAAAGCGGTGCACCGCGTTCGTTGCCATCGCTGGAGTTACGTGTGGCGTCTGACCTGGCTTCCGGCTTGTTGAACAAAGCGCTAGATGCCTTTGCCCGTCTGGATGTCAATGCCGCCGTGTCTATTCTGAAAGAAGATGACCTCATTGACGCAGAGTTTGATGGCTTTGTGCGCAAGCTCATCACCTACATGATGGAAGACCCACGCATGATTTCACCCAGCCTGGACTTGTTGTTCCTGGCCAAGGCGATTGAACGCATCGGTGACCACGCCAAGAACATTGCTGAGTTCATCATCTATGTGGTTAAGGGTGAAGATGTTCGCCACGCCAGCATGGAAAAAATTGAGTCGGTGGTTAGATGAACCCCCACGCTCTGCGGGAGATCCCATGAGAACCATGCCTGCCGTGTTGGTGGTGGAAGATGAACCCGCCATTGCGGAGTTGGTGGCTGTCAATTTGCGGCACAACGGCTTTCGCACCACCTGGGCCATGGACAGTGCCAGTGCGCAGCGCGAAATTGATGCTGCGGTACCTGATCTGATTCTTCTGGATTGGATGCTTCCAGGCGAAAGTGGGTTGCTGCTGGCCAAGCGCTGGCGCGCACACCCGCGTACCAAAGAGGTCCCCATCATCATGCTCACAGCGCGTGGCGACGAGTCCGATCGGGTGGCGGGGTTGGATGCCGGTGCTGACGATTACATTGCCAAACCGTTCTCCACCAAAGAGCTATTGGCGCGTGTGCGTGCCGTCTTGCGCCGCAAGGCCCCTGAGCCGTTGGGTGAGGCGCTGACCGTGGGCCAACTGGTATTGGACCCGTCCACCCATCGGGTGACGTTTGATCAGCAGCCATTGAAGCTAGGCCCGACTGAATTTAAGCTACTGCAATACATGATGGGCAGTGCCGAACGTGTGCACAGCCGCGGCCAGTTGCTCGACAAGGTGTGGGGGGACCACGTGTACATCGAAGAGCGCACGGTGGATGTGCATGTCAAGCGTCTGCGTGAGGCATTGGCGCAGGCGGGTTCCATGGTGGAGACGGTTCGCGGAGCGGGTTACCGGCTGACCGCGAAGCCAGAAAACACCAGCACGGTGCCAGCTAAAACTGCCGCTTAGGGCGCAAGGGACATCACAGCATGTTCTTGCGATTTTTTCTGTTCTTTTTCATTCAAGTCGTCTCTGCGGGGTTGGGCTGGCTCTTTTTTTCGTCCGAGTTTCGGGTGGTTGGTGCCTGTATTTTGGCGCTCATGGGGAGCTATCTCTGGCTTGCTTGGGATGCGTGGCGCGGAACCAAGGTGTTGCATTGGCTTCGCGCAGGGAATACGGCCGAAGCCACATTGGCGGGCGGTGTCTGGGGCGAAGTGCTGGACCGCATACGCAAACTGGTGCGTGCACGGGATCGATCACTCTCGGAGAGTGACGGTCGATTGCAGGACATATTGGCCGCATTGCAGGCATCGCCCAATGGCGTGGTGTTACTGGATGCCGATGGCCGTATCGAGTGGTTCAACCAAACCGCCGCGAGCCACTTTGGCTTTGACCCGCAGCGTGACTTGTTGCAGCACGTGGGCAATTTGGTGCGTGACCCTGGATTCGTCAACTACTGGACGGCGCGTGATTTCAGCAGCCAACTGGTGATGCCCGGGCGAGAGCATTCCAGTTCCAAACCGGTCAAGTTGCTGGTGCATATGCATCCGTACGGGGATGGGCGCAGCCTGCTGCTCTCGCGTGACATTACCGCTGTGGAGCAGGCCGAGGCCATGCGGCGTGATTTTGTGGCGAATGTGTCGCACGAGATACGGACTCCGCTGACGGTGTTGGCTGGGTTCGTGGAAACATTGCAATGCCTACCGTTAGAAGCGCATGAACGTGAACGCTATCTCGGCTTGATGGCACAACAGGCGCAGCGTATGCAAACCCTGGTGAATGATTTGCTGATGTTGTCGCGTCTGGAAGGCAGCCCGCTGCCGCCGTCGTATGAGTGGATGTCGGTGGATACGCTGCTGGCCCAGTGCCAGCAGGAGGCGCAGGATTTATCCAGCGTGTTGTGGCAGCGTGTGTCGACACTGTCTTTTGCGGCCGACATGGGGTGTGAGCTTGCGGGTTCCATCACTGAAATTCACAGTGCGATGTCCAACCTGATTGGCAACGCTATTCGGTATACACCTGCTGACAAACGCATAGATGTGACCTGGACATTGCAGCCCGATGGTGGGGCTACGTTTAGCGTGCAAGACCAAGGCGCTGGCATTGCAGCAGAACATCTACCGCGCCTGACGGAGCGTTTTTACCGTGTAGACAGAAGCCGTTCACGTGAGACCGGTGGAACGGGGTTAGGGCTGGCGATTGTCAAGCACGTGACCCAGCGCCACGGAGCCGAGCTGGGGATCGCCAGCGTGCCGGGTAGCGGGTCAACTTTCAGTATCACCTTCCCGGCTACGCGTGTGCGTCGGGTGCCAACGCTGGCAACTGCGCAAGTGAGTTCTAGCGCCGTTTAAAAATCAGGACCGACTGGTTACCGTCGGTAGGATGGTTGATCGGAATCACCATCGTCCACTGTGCACTGTCAATGCTGGTGGGTGCCGCCATATCAGGTCCCGACTCCGCCAACAACCAAGGGCATGTAGGCGTTGGTTGTTGGGGTTTGAGTTGCAGATTTCCGTAAAACTGGAATGCCGCAATTTGGCCTTGGCCAAGTCCTAGTGTTTCGACGCAACCGACGGGGGTCAGTTCAGACACCGCGCGTTGCACCAGAACCTTGTAGCCCTGCGCGTAGTTCAGCAGTGGCATCCATAGCGTCATCAGCAGTAGCCAGCACAGGGCAGCACCGCCGGCGGGCAACACCAGGCTTTTCCAGATGGCTGCGCGGTGGCGTCCTACGCGCCAGTGCACCAGCCAGGTCCACACCGCGGTTGCAGCAAAAGCGATACCAAAAGCTAAAACGGAAAAACTCGCTTCAAACCCCGGTGCAAGCCGTGCCACGTTGGCGGCAGGTTGGCTGGGAACGCCGGTCTGCATGGCGATCCACACCACCCAGATGGTGAACGCGCAGCCAGAAAAGAAAAGCAGGGTGAACCAGTCAATCAGCGCCGCCACTTGCCGCTGCAAGGTGGGCAGCGCAAAGGCAGCGAGTGTCGCTAGCGGGGGCAGGGCCAGTAACAGGGTGCGGTCCGACGAGCCGGTCGTCAGCGTGGCCGCCACGGACACACCACACAGCCACAAGGGCAATGCCAGATGGCGGCTGACGTGCCGACTGAACAACTGGTGACGCCAGCGCCAGAGCGTCCACAGCGCCAACGGCCACGCGGGCCAGGTGAACCACAGCAGCAATTGGATGTAGCCATTCCAGTCAGCCCACTGGGCTTGTGGAAGGTCAATTTTCCAGCTCCACAAATGGAGCACCGCAGCAGCGCCCGCCACGGCCGCAGTCACCAGCAACATGGCAATGCTTTCCAGCAGAATGCGCCGGTCTTGTTGGGGTGCGGGCTCTTCTCGTGAGCGATCTGCCCAATGAATCACCGCGCTGCCAATGCCCCACAGCGTGGCAATGGCCGGTGCTCCCGACAATGCCAAGCCCATAAGCCCCAATCCGATGGCCACGCTGGGCGCATATTGGCGGTACGCCAAAGCAGCCACGCCGAAATAGAACAACGCGGCAAAGCCCAACTGGGCCAATGCGGGAGTCGTCTCATGCGAGAGCTGGGCCAAACCCAAACAGGCGATCAGGGCTAGTAGCGCGCCGTCTGCCATCGCGCGGGCATAGTCCGCTGGCAAGGCTTCGCCGCCAAATGCAAAGGCCACGGGTTGCGCCTTGGGGCTGCGCCCTAGGTAGTAGGTGCCATACCAAGAGGCCACCAAGGCCAGTGTCAGCAGCAGAGCAAACGGGATGCGCACGACAAAGTCAGCAGCCACCCAAGCGGGCGCAAGCTGCATGGCCCAGGCTCCCAGCCAATAGGGCAGTAATGCGGGGTTCTCAGGCGGTATGCCCATGAGGGTTGGAGCCCACCACGAGCCACCACCCTGCAACAGTTCGGCCATGACGCCCAAACCCGCCATGTCGGCACTTTTCCAAGCGTCGCGGCCGAAAAATCCGGGCAACACATAGGCCACACAAAACAGCACCAACGCTATTCTGGGCAGTCGACGTGCGGCAGCTTTCGAGACGATGGCAGGAGTAGGGTGGTTCACAGAAAGTTAAGTAGCGAGTCGAAAAAAAAAGCAGCACGGAGGTCCGGGCTGCTTTTGATGGCGGAATCAGGCCGAAACCTGAAACCGGCTTACTTCGCTGCGGTCTTGCCGAAGCGGTTACGGAACTTCTCAACGCGTCCACCCATGTTGTCCACGGACTTCTGAGTGCCCGTGTAGAAGGGGTGAGATTCGCTGGTGGTATCAAGCTTGAACAGTGGCAGTTCGCGACCGTCTTCCATCTTGATCATTTCTTTGGCGTTGGCGCAAGAACGTGTCACAAACTTAAAGCCGTTGGACATGTCCTGGAAGCACACTTCGCGGTAATTGGGGTGAATTCCTGTTTTCATACTTTTCTCTTTCAGTTACGGCAGCCGCGCCAGCCTATCTGGCGTACTTGTCGCTAAGCCTTAGATTATAGCTTATCCGCCTCTACGCATCATTTCAAAAAATTCGCTGTTGGTTTTGGTGGCGCGCATTTGCTTGAGCACCATTTCCATGGACTCGACTTCGTCCATGTTGTAGAGGAACTGGCGCAGGATACGGGTCTTTTGCAAAATTTCTGGTTGCAGCAGCAACTCTTCGCGACGCGTACCGCTGCGGTTGAGTTGAATAGACGGGAACACGCGCTTTTCGTACAGGCGGCGGTCCAGGTGAATTTCAGAGTTACCCGTTCCCTTGAATTCTTCAAAGATCACCTCGTCCATGCGGCTACCGGTGTCGATCAATGCTGTGGCGATGATGGTCAGCGAGCCGCCTTCTTCCACGTTACGGGCGGCACCCAGAAAACGCTTGGGCCGCTGCAGGGCGTTGGAGTCCACACCACCGGTCAACACCTTGCCGGAAGACGGCACCACGTTGTTGTAGGCGCGGGCTAGGCGGGTGATGGAGTCCAGCAAAATCACCACGTCTTTTTTCAGCTCGACCAGCCGCTTTGCGCGCTCGATCACCATCTCAGCCACGTGCACGTGGCGTGCGGCGGGTTCGTCAAACGTCGAGGCAATCACCTCACCTTTGACGGTGCGCTGCATCTCGGTCACTTCTTCAGGGCGCTCATCGACCAGCAGCA
>JBEEJM010000188.1:0-4078 GCA_041169205.1 Pseudomonadota bacterium
GGTTTGGCGTCATTGGCGAACGCAGAAAAAGAGGTCGCTGCAACAAATGCGGCGATAAGCAGGGGGGCAATCAACTTCATAGGGCGGTCAAGTCTGGTGAGCAAAACTGCGCCATTCTACAATGGCGCATCGGGTTTACCTTCCAATTAAATGACTAACAGCACAAACCCACCCTCCAAAGCCCCCGCACCCACCGCGCAAACACCGGCTGAAAAATTAGCCGCGACTGTCGCCATGGGGTGGCTGCACACCGCCAAATTCCTGACCACTGCCCCGCAACTGCACTTTTTGCCGGAACTGGATCTTCCGGAAATTGCGTTTGTTGGCCGCTCCAATGCGGGGAAATCCACCTGCATCAACACCCTGACGCAGCAAAAGCAACTGGCTTTTGCATCTAAAAAACCGGGGCGCACGCAGCACATTAACCTGTTTTCTCTGGGAAAACAGGGCATCACCGATGCCATCCTGACCGACTTGCCGGGCTACGGCTACGCGGCCGTGCCCAAGCAGGACAAGATTCGTTGGCAGCAGGTGATGGCCAACTACCTGGTGACCCGCAAAAACCTGATGGGCATCGTGCTGATGTGCGATCCACGCCACGGAATGACCGAGTTGGACGAAGTGCTGCTGGATGTGATTCGCCCTCGTGTGGCGGAAGGTCTGAAGTTTTTGGTGGTGCTGACCAAAGCCGACAAGCTGACCCGCAGCGAAGGCGCCAAAGCACTGTCGATCATGAAGCTGCAGGCCGGTGGCGGAGAGGTCCGGTTGTTCTCTGCCCCCAAACGCATCGGGATTGAGGACGTCGCCCAATTGCTGTGGCAATGGACGCACCCCGAAGTCAAAACCCCCGCAGCCTAATAGGGGGGAGTCTCGCCTGCCGGGCGGTCTTTGAAACGCTTGTGCACCCAGTAATACTGGGACGGCATGGTGTCGATATAGACCTGTAGGCGCTGGTTCATCAGCGCCGTGTCCGCCACCACATCGCCGGTGGGGAAGTCACTCCACGCAGGTAGCACCTCGACTGCATAGCCGGTGGAAGTCATGCGGGTGACCACCGGCACCACTTTGGCCCGCCCGAGACGGGCAAAGCGCGACAAAGACGGCACCGTTGCTGCGGGCACACCGTAAAACGGCACAAAAACCGACTCCTCGGGGCCGAAATTCATGTCTGGCAACAAATACAGCGGTTGGCCTGCTTTCAGCCCCACCAAGAGGGGTTTGACGCCCTCAATGCGTCCGAACAGCTGACTAATGCCAAAGCGTTTGCGCCCCTGGTAAATCCAGGCATCCGCTGTTTTGTTGGCCTGGTCGGTGTAAATGGTGTTAAAAACCCTCGGAACTTGCTGGGTCAGCGCCGTCCAACCAGCATCCAGCCCCATGAAGTGGGGTGCAAAAATCACGGTGGGCATCTCACCATCTAGCTCCGTAACAGCACCGCTCAAAGTCAGTCGCTGCTTCGTCACCGCAGGGGACCCATGCCACAGCCAGCCCCGGTCCAGCCAAGCCTGGGCAAAGTAGACAAATGTTTCTCGGGTGGTTTGTTGAATCTGCGCTGCTGGCCACTGCGGAAAACACAGGCGCAGATTGGTCTGCACCACCCGCCTGCGCGAAGGCACCACCACATACAACGTGCGCCCCAACGCCGCCCCGAGGGCGCGTACCCACGACAAGGGCAGGCGGCCCACCAGCGCGACCAATTTCAATGCAATGTGCGTCAACATTTGACGTTCAGTTTCCACTCATTCGGCATCCCGAGGGCGTTTGTACCGCGCGTAACCCCAGAGGTACTGCGCAGGCGCGGCGGCGATGAGAGCCTCCATGGCGCGGTTGATCTGGGCGGTTGCCTGATCGACGTCACCCGACAACTCCAAGCCCAGCGGCGCGATATGCACCACGAAACCACGGCCCCATGACAGTCGCTCGCCCCAGGCCGTCAACACCACCGCGCCAGATTGCAGCGCCAATCGGGCCGAGAGCGTCATGGTGTAGGCGTCGCGGCTAAAAAATGGCACCCAGACGCCCTGCCCGTCAGGTGGAACCTGGTCGGGCAGCAGTGCAATGGTTTGTCCACGTTTGAGGGCTTTGATCAACTGCCGCACACCGGCCAGTGTGGTGGGGGCCATCATCAACCCGGGGCGGGTGCGCGACGCCACCATCACATCACGCAACCATGCTTGGCGGGGCGGACGGAACAGTGCCGTCATCGGGTGACCGGTCTGGCCAAACAACTCTCCATACGACTGCCCACCCACCTCAAACGAGCCCAGGTGGGGGGACAACAAAATCAGGCCCTTGCCCGACGCCAAGGCCCCTTCCATCTGCGCTTGCCCCCGCCATTGCACCGGCACCGGGCGTCCCAGCCAAAGCCGGGGTAACTCCATCACCAGCTTGCCGGCCTCGCCCACGGCGGGCCGCCAGCCAGCAGCGGGCACCTGGGCCTGACGCACATTGTCCAAAAAACGCTTGCGGTACACGCCAGACGCCAGAAACGCCGCCCACCCCAGCACCCACCCGAGGCTATGCAGCAGCCATAAGGGCAGTAAGGACAGGAATTTGAAGACAAAGGTCATGACTGGGATAAAATCCGCGATGTCGCTGAGTTATAGAACTACTTGCAGGGCGACACCGCAGTGGCATCGCTTTAAGGCTCGCCATTGTGCCTTGTCAAATTTGACGAGTCTGCTAAAGCGTTCGCTGCAAGCTCCAAAGCCCAAGCAACGCGACTTGATGAACTTTTGGAGAACTTTTAATGGCGAACGATTTTCTATTTACATCCGAGTCCGTATCTGAAGGCCACCCCGACAAGGTGGCGGACCAGATTTCTGACGCAATTCTCGATGCAATTTTCAAACAGGACCCCAAGTCCCGCGTAGCGGCCGAGACCCTGACCAACACCGGTCTGGTCGTGCTGGCCGGTGAAATCACCACCAACGCCCATGTGGACTACATCCAGGTGGCGCGCGACACCATCAAGCGCATCGGCTACGACAACACCGACTACGGCATTGACTACAAAGGCTGCGCCGTGCTGGTGGCCTATGACAAGCAATCCAACGACATCGCCCAGGGCGTGGACCACGCGTCTGACGACCACCTGAACACCGGTGCCGGTGACCAGGGCCTGATGTTCGGCTACGCCTGCGACGAGACGCCCGAGCTGATGCCTGCGCCCATTTATTACGCCCACCGCCTGATGGAGCGCCAAGCCCAGCTGCGCAAGGATGGCCGTCTGCCTTTCCTGCGCCCCGACGCCAAGAGCCAGGTCACCATGCGCTATGTGGACGGCAAGCCCCACAGCATCGACACCGTGGTGCTGTCCACCCAGCACAGCCCGGACCAGTCGCAGGACCAGCACCACATGAAGGCCAGCTTCACCGAGGCCATCATCGAAGAAATCATCAAACCGGTGCTGCCCAAAGAGTGGCTGCTAAACACCAAGTACCTGATCAACCCCACCGGGCGTTTTGTCATTGGCGGACCCCAAGGCGATTGCGGTCTGACCGGACGCAAGATCATTGTGGACACCTACGGCGGTGCCTGCCCCCACGGTGGCGGCGCTTTTTCTGGCAAAGACCCGTCCAAGGTGGACCGCTCGGCCGCCTACGCGGCCCGCTACGTCGCCAAGAACGTGGTGGCTGCTGGCCTGGCCAAGCAGTGCCAGGTGCAAGTGGCGTACGCGATTGGCGTGGCCCACCCCATGAACATCACGGTCTACACCGAAGGCACGGGCAAGCTGTCGGACGACAGGCTCTCGGCCATCGTCGCCGAGGTCTTCGACCTGCGCCCCAAGGGCATCATCCAGATGCTGGATCTGCTGCGCCCGATCTACGAGAAGACTGCGGCGTATGGGCACTTCGGGCGTGAGGAGCCTGAGTTCACGTGGGAACGCACGGACAAGGCAAACGCGCTGCGTGCAGCGGCGGGGCTCTGAAGTTTCAGCGCACAAAAAAAGGGCGGCCCGCAGGCCGCCCTTTTTCATTCCCCCAACGCCTGCTTCCTCAATCGATCCACCACCACGAGCGCGCCACACCCGTGAAGCGCGCGAACAATCCGCTCGAAGCGAAGCGCCCGTCGAGCT
>JBEEJM010000189.1:0-5150 GCA_041169205.1 Pseudomonadota bacterium
TTTGACCTGCACGCCAGCAACAAGAGCGAGATTGCCCAGCAGGCGTTGACCTACATTGGCCAACTGTACGCCGTGGAACGGGAAGTCAAACTTCTCAGCCCCGATGAGCGGGGCCGCATACTGTTAGCGGCTGTGTAGGAAGGCGCAAATATGGCGGAGTTCCGCATTGGCGCCGCCAAATAGCAAGGGCCCCGAAGGGCCCTGGAACAAGTGAATGGGTACCCGGCTAGTTAGAACAGATCTTCGTCGTCAAGGTTGATGTCGGTTGATCTGGTGTATTCAGTACGGTCATCCTTCAGGTATTGCTGGATCTGCAGTAGGTACTGGCTATAAATAACTTCCCGCAAGTCGTCCAACAGTTCGACCACGGCACAAGCCTGCGCAGGCGTCCAGTCGTCCTGAATCAAGAATGCGAGTCCGCGTTGCAGGCCAGAGGGCAGGTGGAGTTTCATGGCTTGACCTTTTTGCGTTTTGATTCGGCCTGCTCGGCGCGTTCCAGGGCTTCCTTGAGCCGGTAGGACTCGCCCTCGATGGGTATTACCTCGGAGTGGTGGACCAGACGGTCAATGAGCGACACCACGCAGGCGGCATTTGGAAACACCGTATTCCATTCGGCGAAGGCCTTGTTGGTGGTGACCATCGTGCTCTTGGACTCGTAACGCCTGCTCACCAACTCGAACAGCAAATCAGCATGCCGGTTGGAGTACGACAGGTAGCCGATCTCATCTATGACCAACAGATCCGGACTGGCGTAATGGTGCAGCCGCCGGCGTAGTGCGGCATCGCTGTCCAAGGCGGCCAAGTCACCCAACAGTTCGCCGGCGGTGGTGAAACGAACGGTGTGACCCTGCACCAGTGCCTGATGGGCCACGTTCCTGGCCAGCATCGATTTACCCACCCCGTTGGGGCCTCTGAGCACAACATTGGCCCCGCCCTTGATGAATTCGAGCGTCATCAAACTCTCAACGGCGCCACGGTCGCACTTCGTGGGCCAACTCCAATCGAAGTCGGCCATGGCCTTGAAGCGCCCGATTCGACCGGCGCGAATGCGTCGCTCCAGTGATCGCTGTGCGCGAGCTTCCTCCTCCCACGCAATAACGCTTTGCAACCAATCAGCCTGGGACACCTCCGACCAATGGTCCAGGATGCCGTGCATGCGCAGGTCTGCCGCACGCTGCTGCAAACTATTCTTCTTGGGGCTCATCGGTATCTCCTTGGGGCTGAGGTTGTTGGTTAGTGTTGAGGGTGGTGCTGAGCTGGTCGTAGCTGTCCAGGCGATGGGCATGGATCACGCCATCGCGCAGTCGGGCCTGAGCGCTTAGCTGTACGGCTACTGGTGCCGGTGCATGGCGGGCTTCACGTTGCGTCTCCAGCGCCAGACGTACCGCGTTGGGGTGAGGTACCCCGCGTGCCAGGGCCGCCAAGATGGCGATTTGCACCTGGGCCGCACCATAGCGATCGACCAGACGCAGCAGGCTCATGGTGATAGAGCCCAGGTTCTCGCCCCGTGCGGCGGCGGCACTGAGTAGCTGCTGGCTGGCCGGTGCGGCCTGACACAGCCGACTCATGCCTCTCTGGGCGCTGGCGTGGGCTTTGCGTTCAACCAGATTCTGGATATGGGATGGCTCCTCGATTTGCTGGTCCCGGTCATACGAGCGCACATGGCTAGCCAGTACCTCCTGTCCATCCACAATACGCAGACTCTTCTCGCCAGCAAGTACCGTCAGCACCCGGCGCACGGCGGTATGCGGTACCGAATAGTCGTTAAGGTCAAAGCGTACGTAGGGTGTCTTGCCGACCTTGACTTCCAAGCGTTCCTCCACCGTATAGGGGTTGACGGGTAAGGCCAACAGGCTTGGCTTCTCCTGTGCAAAGGCCAGCCCGACGGTGAGCGTTTTATCCTGCGGGCACAGCCGCGCATCAGCCTGCCCCAGGCACCAGGCCTGCGCTTGGTCATTGAGGTCCTCGACGCTGGAGAAGGTGCGTGCGGCAAAGAAGTTGTCGCGGATATAGCGAATCGAACGTTCGACCCGACCCTTCTCGTTTCCCCGCGCGACTGCCACCGGGCGAGGCTCAAAGCGGTAATGGCCTGCAAAGTCCAGCAGCGTTGGCGAGAAGCGAATGGCGCTGCCATGGCGTTCGAGCACGGCGCTCTTGAGGTTGTCATACAGCAGGACTCTGGGTAACCCGCCCCATGTCTCAAAAGCTTGCACATGGCCGCGCAGGAAACTCTCCATGCGTGCGTCCAAGCAGAAGCGCAAGAAGATGCGCCGTGACCACGACAACACCATGACAAAGGCCATAAGAGGACGCTTGGCCTTGCCGATTTGCAGGTGGCCAAAGTGGGCCCAGTCGACCTGTCCTTGCTCGCCAACGAGCGTGACCAGGCGCAGGTAGGCTTCAGCCGCCGGTCTGGGCCGGTGATGGGAGACGAGGTGACGGAAGTGGTCAGGCCCACCACGGTAGCCACGCTCGCAAGTCATCACGTACAGGCGGCTTGCCGTGAGGGTTGGAAACTTCTTGAGCGTCTCCAGGATGAAGGGCAAGTACGGGTCAATGCGGCAGGCCCGCACATTGCCGATGCGTGGCAATCCGGCTTGATGCAGGACGCGCTCAACGGTGCCATGGTGGACCTGCAACTGGCGGGCGATGGTGCCCACACGCCAACGTTCGACATGGTAGTAGCGCAGGATTTGGGCATGAAGCTCAGGGGTCACGGGCATGGGCAAACTCTTTACGGTCAAATAAACGAGGGGCTCGGCGGATGCGGCGGCGCAGGAAATCAATCCGTACAAACAGACCGCAACAACATGGGCAGAAATGACACCGCCCAGGTTCCTGCGGTACGTCATCAACGCGTGCCGCCGCCACGCATGGCAGTAAAGCAGGCAGTGCCGGGGGTGGGGAACCCTGATGCGTCACCGATTGATTGGGTGTGGCTTGGCGCTCACGCCAACGGCGGGTGCGCTGGGCATGTTTGAGGCGACCAGAACGGCTGCATTGGTAGCGCTGTGCAGCTTCTTGCTGCAAGGCTTTGCGGGCAATGACAGCGCAATCTGCGGCGCAGTAGCGCTGGCCACAGAAGTTCGACACCAATTTCCGGAAAACCGAATTTCCCCTGCCCCTTAGTCCAATAAATTCAAGCACTTACGGGGGATTTGGGAGTCTGGGTGAAAAGTGCTTGTAGTGGCACGTTTATAGGCATTCTGTAGTTTCCAAAATTTCCAGATTCGGCTACACTTGGCCGCATGTTCATCAAGGTCACCCAAACAGGTAATCGGCGCTACGCCCAGTTGGTGGAGTCCTTTCGCAACGAGGAAGGCAAACCCCGCCAACGCACCCTCTGCACATTGGGTCGTCTTGAAGCCGGCGGCGAAGTTGACAACCTGATTGCCTCTTTGCAACGTGCCCAAGGGATTGCACCGGCAATATCGGCGCTGGATGGACTGCGCTTTACGGACAGCCGCCATGCGGGCGACATCTGGGCTCTTTCTGAACTCTGGCGCTCCCTTGGATTTGACGACTTGGCGCTGGCCTGGAGGCGCTCAAAGTCTGAGATCGATGTCCTGAGTTGCCTGCGCCTGATGGTCATGAATCGTCTGTGTGATCCAGGTAGCAAGCTCGGCGTGCTGCGTTGGTTGGAGACCGTCGCCCTGCCAACGGGCGTGGGCGCCGTGTCTGAGCATCAGCACTTGTTGCGCGCCATGGATGTGATTGATGAGTACAGCGACAGACTAGGGGAGCGGCTGGCCATGCTCATGCGCCCCTTGATTGACCAAGACCTCTCGGTGGTTTTTTATGACCTCACCACGGTGGCGGTCACCGGACAAACGGATCTCGAGGATGACGTGCGTGCCTATGGCATGGCCAAGTCAGGTTTGGTTGAGCGCCAATTCATGTTGTCCCTGGTGCAGACCGCTGAGGGATTACCCATCGCGCATGAAGTTCATCCCGGCAATACGGCAGAAGCCAAAACCCTGTTGCCAATGATTCGGGGACTGTTGGCGCGCTACCCACTCAAGCGCGTGGTGCTGATTGCTGATAGGGGGCTACTCAGCACGGCCAACATCGAAGAGTTGGGCAAGCTGCAAGCGCAGCTCAAAAAAGACGGGCGTGACGTTGCTGTGGAATACATCTTGGCAGTGCCTGCAGCGCGCTACGGTGACTTTGCGGGTGATCTGAAGAAGCTCCACGAGGCCCAGGACAACAAACAGGAATGGTGCGCCGAGACCCAGTGGAAAAGCAGCCGTCTGGTGGTAGCGCACGATCCGCTCGGGGCCGCTAGACGCACCACGGCACGTGACAAGACCATAGAAGAATTACTCAAACTGGGTGAGCACTGCAGCGTCAAACTCGATGAGCAAGACCAGAGCGAGCAAGCCGGTAAAAGGAAAAAAACCAAGGGTCGTCCGATGTCGGATTCGGGCACCAAGGCACGTTTCTATCACGCAGTGAAAGACGCCCATATGGCGCACGTGATCAAGGTGGACTTGAAGGATGAGCTATTCAGTTACACCATCGACGAGGAAAAGAAACGGTACCTGGAGTTGCTCGATGGCAAGTTACTGCTTGTGACCAACACCAGCGAATCAGCAGCAGAGGTGGTGCAGCGTTACAAAAGCCTGGCCGATATTGAGCGCGGGTTTCGGGTGCTCAAATCAGACATTGAGATTGGACCGGTGTACCACCGCTTGCCACAGCGTATTCGCGCCCATGCGCTGATTTGTTTCATGGCGTTGGTGCTGTACCGGGTGATGCGTATGCGCCTGAAAGCCGCCAAACGCTCAGAGTCACCGACCACGCTGCTGGAACAACTCAAGCGTATCCATCAGCAAACGGCTGTGACCGCAGAAGGAAAAACGCTCACCGGATTGACGGAAATTACAGCGGCCCAAAAGTCGCTGTTCGCCGCCCTGGATTTGACCCTCCCGACCCCATCTGACCTCGCCAAACCTGCTTTGTAGTCTACGAATTGGACCGCGTTTCCAATGAAATCAACCACTTACGTCCAGGAAGTGTCGAACTTAAGAGGCAAGGTCTATCTCTCGCCCATGATCGACTGCTTCGACGGCCTGGTGGTAAGTTGGACTATCGGCACGCGGCCTGATTCGGAGTTGGTGAACACGATGCTTGATGCCGCCATTGATTCG
>JBEEJM010000190.1:0-3069 GCA_041169205.1 Pseudomonadota bacterium
TGTGGCTGCGTCCGCGTGGTTTCACATGCGCTATTTCTTCAGCAGGATGGGGTGTGGCGGTCGGCCGATTTCTGCGCGTTTGGCAGCTGAGGCCGACCGCCACACCCCATCGTGCGTGCGAAATCAAAACAACACTGAAGCAAACGGAATCTCAAAATGATCCTTACCCAAGACCAAGAGATGGTGCGCGACGCGGTGCGCGACTTTGCGCAAGCCGAACTGTGGCCCAACGCTGCGAAGTGGGACAAAGAACACCACTTTCCCAAAGACGTGCACAAGGGGCTGGCCGCGCTGGGTGCGTATGGCATTTGCGTGCCCGAAGAGCAGGGCGGCGCGGGGCTGGACTATTTGACGCTGGCCTTGGTGCTGGAAGAAATTGCCGCCGGTGACGGCGGCACCAGCACCGTGATCAGCGTGACCAACTGCCCGGTCAACGCCATCCTCATGAAGTACGGCAACGCCGCGCAGAAGAAGCAGTGGCTGGAGCCGTTGGCGCAAGGCCAGATGCTGGGTGCGTTCTGCCTGACCGAGCCGCATGTGGGCAGCGATGCCTCGTCGTTGCGCACGACAGCGGTCAAAGACGGTGACGAGTACGTCATTAATGGCGTCAAGCAGTTCATCACCAGCGGCAAGAATGGCGATGTGGCTATCGTGATTGCCGTCACCGACAAAGGTGCGGGTAAGAAGGGTATGAGCGCCTTTCTGGTGCCCACCAGCGCGCCCGGCTACGTGGTGGCGCGTGTGGAAGACAAGCTGGGCCAGCACAGCAGCGATACGGCGCAAATCAACTTCGACAACTGCCGTATTCCGGCCGAAAATCTGATCGGCAAAGAGGGCGAAGGTTATGGCATTGCACTGGGTGGGCTCGAAGGCGGGCGCATCGGCATTGCGGCGCAAAGCGTGGGCATGGCCCGCAGCGCACTCGATGTGGCGATTGCCTATTCCAAAGACCGGCAGAGTTTCGGGCAACCCATCTTCAACCACCAGGCCGTGGGTTTCCGGTTGGCCGAGTGCGCAACGCAGATCGAGGCAGCGCGCCAACTCATCTGGCATGCCGCCAGCCTGCGTGATGCAGGCCGCCCGTGCCTGAAAGAAGCCGCCATGGCCAAACTTTTCGCCAGCGAGATGGCCGAACGCGTGTGCAGCGCCGCCATTCAGACGTTGGGCGGCTACGGCTATGTGAGCGACTTCCCGGTGGAACGCATCTACCGCGATGTGCGCGTGTGCCAGATTTACGAGGGCACGAGCGACGTGCAAAAAATCATCATCCAGCGCGCTCTGGGCTAGCGATACACCACCACTGGAATCTTGGTGTGCGTCAGTACTTTGGTGGTTTCGCTGCCCATGATCACGGCGCGCACGCCGCGCCGCCCGTGGGAGGCCAGAAAAATCACATCACAGTCCTGATGCTCTGCCGTCTTGACGATTTCTTCATAGGGGTGATCGCTGCTTGCGTGCACAAGCTCACAGGGCACGCCCACCTGCTCGGCCGCCTGTTTGAGGGTTGCCAGGTGGTGGTGTGCAACTTGCTCGATATCACGGTCATAGCGCTCGCGCGTGTCAGCTATTTGCATGCCTTCCACTGCCACATAGTGATAGGGCGGGGTGACAGTCAGGCCTGTAATTTTGGCCCCGATTTCCTTGGCAAATCGCACGCCATTTACAACGGCGACATTAGAAAGTTCAGAACCATCGGTGGGGATCAATAGATGTTTGAACATGACCAACTCCTTTCGAGACAGGCTTATCTGCCTCAGTTGAAGTATCAACAGCAAAGGTCCCGATTTCAAGCTGTATTCAATGGGGCGTGCCGATGTCAATATGGTAGAAATCACAATGCCTACTAACACGACGCTTCGCCTGCCTACGGGCATCCAGATTTTTGAGCGCGGCTGGCTCTCCAGCAACAACATCCTGTTCCTGGGCCAGCAGGGCTGTGCGTTGATCGACAGCGGCTACTGCACGCACGCCGCGCAAACGCTGGCGCTGGTGCAATCTGCCTTGCAGGGGCGTGCGCTGGACTTGCTGGTGAACACCCATTTGCACAGCGACCATTGTGGTGGCAATGCGGCGTTGCAGGCGGCCTATCCCGCACTGCAAACACTGATCCCACCCGGTCACGCCGAGTACGTGCGTGTGTGGGATGCGGCGGCGCTCACCTACACCCCCACGGGTCAGAGTTGCCCACGCTTTGGCTTTACCGCCACGCTGCAGCCCGGCACCGACATCCGCCTGGGTGACCTGTCGTGGCAGGTGCATGCCGCGCCGGGGCACGACACGCATTCGGTCATTTTGTTCGAGCCAGTCAGCCGTACGCTGGTGTCTGCCGATGCGCTGTGGGAGCGAGGCTTTGGCGTGGTGTTTCCCGAGCTAGATGGCGAGGACGCTTTTGATGAAGTGGGCGACACGCTGGACCTCATCGAGTCCTTGCAGCCCACTACGGTGATTCCAGGCCACGGCGCACCGTTTTCCGAGGTGCCAGTGGCCCTGGCCTACGCCCGCAAACGTTTGGAGGGTTTTGTCGCTAGCCCGGAGCGCCACATGCAGTACGCCACCAAAGTGTTACTCAAATTCAAATTGCTGGAGCAGCAACAGATGGAGATGGCGGCGCTGGTGCAATGGGCGCAAGGCACGCATTTTTTTATGAGTGCGTTTGCCAAACATTTTGGCGGATTGCCGTTCGAGGATGCCACCGCGCAGCTGGTGCAAGACCTGGTGCGCTCGGGTGCCGCCACCCTGAATGGCAGCGTGGTGCACAACGCCTGAGCGGGCTTGGGCCCAGGGAGCCTAGATCAGCACCTCTTCCGAGGCAAACGAGGCCGCCGCCGCCCCCAAATCGCCGATGATTTTCTGCCAGTCGTAGCCCGAGTGCGTACCCATGTACTCAAAGAATGACGAGTTCGGGTCGTTCAGCAACACCGCAATGGCGTAGCCAAATGTGTTTTCACCCAGCTTGAGCATGGCGTCGTATTTGGTGCCCGTGGCCAGTGCGTCGTCTGCCACCACCGGCGCGTTGTCAAAGTAGACGCTGGGCAACTCCACTTGCAAGCCGCGCCCGAAGTCTTTGGA
>JBEEJM010000191.1:0-3464 GCA_041169205.1 Pseudomonadota bacterium
GCGTTTTGCGCAAATCCCACGGATTGCGGGTGAGCGGGTGGAAGGTGGATACGCCCGAGGACAGCATGCCGTAGTCGGGCATGGTGGTTTTGCACACCATCACCGCACCGGCCTCGCGCAGACGCGCAGCGGGCGGCGCATCGGCAATTGAGGGAACGGAGTCTGTAGCCAGTGTGCCGAGCGGCGTGGGGTCGCCCCGGGTGGCGATGTTTTCTTTGATGGTGACGGGCACGCCGTCCAGAGGCCCACAGGGTGCACCTTGGTGCCATCGTGCTTCGGACGCCCGGGCCTGCGCCAGCGCATGTTCCGGGCGCAGCAGGTAGCTGGCGCACAGGTGCGGCTCCCACTGCGCGATATGCGCCAACACTGACTGGGCCACTTCCACCGGCGACAGCGTGCCCGCGCGGTACGCGTGCAGTAGCGCATGGGCACCCCACGCGTGCAAAGGGAGTGGGGAGTCGGCGGGTGATGCCATGGTCGGAGGTGGGGTATGTCGGGGTGGAAAAACCATTATGGCGCTGGCGGCGATAATTGCGCCATGGAGAAAACGCTGTGGCGCTGATCATTACCGACGAATGCATCAACTGTGATGTGTGCGAACCCGAGTGCCCGAACGAGGCGATCTATTTGGGCGCAGAAATTTACGAAATCGCGCCCGGCAAGTGCACCGAGTGCGTGGGCCATTTTGACGAGCCCCAGTGTGTGCAGGTCTGCCCGGTGGCGTGTATTCCAGTCAATCCGCAATGGATTGAAGACAAAGAAACCTTGTGGCAAAAATACCGGCGCTTGCAAGCGTCTCAAGCGCAGACCAAACCCGCTTCGGCTGCCTGAGCGGCGCGGCCCGGTTGCAGTTCAGTCTTTCTTTTTCTCAGGCGCGGCTTTGGCCGTGAAGAACTCCGGTTCTTTCTTCTTGTGCTTTAACTTCTTAGCGTCATGCGGATCTTTGGCTGGTTTGGCCTGCGGCTTCTCAGAGGACTTGACTGCCAACTGGCCTACGGCCAGCGTATCTTTTTCTTCCTTTAAACGGGCCTTTTCCATCTCACGCGCCTGTTGCATATCGCGCTTAGTGGCTTTGTCGGCTTCGTTTTTGTCGGTTTTGCTGCGCGTGTCGTTGGCCTCCACCGCGACGCCACCCGCACACGGGATCTGGCTGTAGGTGGCACCACACCGATAGATAGTCTTTTGGGCCAGAGCCCCCGTGGATATTGCGCAAGCAGCTATAAAAAATGTAGCAATTGATAGCAACTGTTTCATGGTGTGATCCTTGCAGGGTCTGTGTCAGTGGCGGGTTTATCCGGCTTGGGTATCTTAGGGCGAGGTGGTTTGCTGGTGTGAATCAGCATGGTGGCCTTGTCCATGTCGCCCGCCAGCAGGTGAGGCAACGCTGTGAGCGTGCGGTCTATGCACTGGTCCATGGCGATGCGGTGGTCGAGGCTGGGCTTCTTGAGCACCCAGTTCACCACCTCGGATTTGATGCCTGGGTGGCCCACGCCGATGCGCAGCCGCCAGTAGTCGTCGGTGCCCATTTGGGCATGGATATCGCGCAAGCCGTTGTGGCCTGCGTGGCTGCCGCCCAGTTTGAGTTTGGCTTCGCCGGGCGCAATGTCGAGTTCGTCGTGCACCACCAGCATTTCCTGCGGTGCGATCTTGAAAAACTTGGCAAGGGCCGCGACCGATTTGCCCGAGAGGTTCATAAAAGTTTGCGGCTCGAGCAGCCAGACCGTCTGCCCGCCGACGGTGGTGCGGGCCACCAGGCCGTAATAGCTTTTGTCCATCGTGAGCGTGGTTTTGAGCTGACGCGCCAGCCCATCCACCCACCAGAATCCGGCGTTGTGGCGTGTTGCTTCGTACTCGGGACCCGGGTTACCCAGGCCAACAAACAGTTTGATCATCGTGGAGGAAATGGTACGCCAAAAGCAAAACGGCCCACCGAGGTGGGCCGTCGACATAAGCGGAAAAATCCGCTTAGTTACGCCGATTACTTCTTGGCGGCAGGCTTGGCTGCGGGCTTGGCAGGAGCGCCTTTGCCACCCTTGGCTGGTACAGCAGCGTCGGCTGCAGGAGCAGCTTCTACAGCGGCAGCAATAATAACCACGGACACCACGACTGGGTTGTTCTTGCCGTGGGTCACAGCCGTCACGCCCTTGGGCAATGTGATGTCAGCCAGGTGCAGGGACTTGCCCTTTTTCAGGCCGGAGAGGTCCACAGCGATAAATTCTGGCAGGTCTTTAGGCAAGCACAGCACGCTAATTTCGGTCAGCACGTGGTTGGCAATGCAACCGTCGGTCTTGATCGCGGGAGACAATTCGTCGCCGCTGAAGTGCAATGGCACCTTCATGTGCAACTTGGTGTTTTCGTCCACGCGCTGGAAGTCGATGTGCAGAATCAATTGTTTGAAGGGGTGCATTTGCACGTCGCGCAACAAAACTTTGTGCTCTACGCCATTCAATTCCATGTCCAGCACGGAAGCGTGGAACGCTTCTTTCTTGATGGTGTGCCACAACGCGTTGTGATCGAGTTCGATCAGCGTGGTGTCGGTGGTGCCACCGTAAACGATGCCGGGGGTACGGCCAGTAATGCGGAGACGGCGGCTCGCACCCGTGCCCTGCATAGCGCGCTCAAAAGCGACAAATTTCATAACTTACTCCAATAAGAAGCCCACCGCGACCAGTGTGACTCCGGTTTAACAAAGGCGTTTGACCGCTGCCCTATGCAGCGACGCCTGTTTTCGTCTCCGATCAGAAAAGGTTTTCTTGATCCGAGAACAAACTCATGACCGACTCACCCTTGGCAATGCGCTGAATGGTTTCGGCAATCAGCGGAGCCACGGTGAGTTGGCGAATTTTGGTGCACTGCGCAGCGGCAGCGCTCAAAGGAATGGTGTTGGTCACCACGACTTCATCCAGGGCACTGCCATTGGCTATGCGCTCAATGGCTGGGCCCGAGAAAATGGGGTGGGTGCAGTAGGCGTACACCTTCTTGGCGCCACGGGCTTTCAGCACTTCTGCGGCTTTGACCAAGGTACCTGCGGTGTCAATCATGTCGTCCATGATGACGCAGTTGCGGCCATCGATTTCACCAATGACGTGCATCACTTCAGACACATTGGCCTTGGGGCGGCGCTTGTCGATGATGGCCAGATCGCAACCGAGCTGTTTTGCCAGTGCGCGGGCGCGGACCACGCCGCCCACGTCGGGGGAGACCACGATCAAGTCTTCGTAATTTTTGGTGCGCAAATCGCCCAGCAACACGGGCGAGGCGTAAATGTTGTCCACCGGGATGTCAAAGAAACCCTGAATCTGGTCGGCGTGCAAGTCCATGGTCAGCACGCGTGCGACACCGACGGCTTGCAGCATGTTGGCGACGACCTTGGCGGTAATCGGCACACGGCTGGAGCGGGGGCGGCGGTCTTGGCGCGCATAACCGAAATAAGGGATGACGGCGCTGATACGCTCGGCCGATGC
>JBEEJM010000192.1:0-17191 GCA_041169205.1 Pseudomonadota bacterium
CGATGAAGTTGTCCGCAGGCCACTCGCCACGGTCGTTCTGGCCCCAGGCCTCGCGCAGCCAGGCACGGTTGGACTCAAATCCGCCACAGGCCAGCACGCAGGTTTTGGCGGCAATGCGTTCCCGTCGCACCGTTCCATCGGGCTGGGTTGCCCGCACATTCGCCGCCACAAACTGTCCACCGTCGAGCTCCAGGCTGTCCACCGCACACTGGTAGCACACCTGCACCCCCAGCGCTTCGGCACTGCGGTAATAGGCATTCATCAAGGCCTTGCCACCGCCCATGAAAAACGCATTGGTTCGCGCCGTGTGCAAAGCACCGGAGAGCGAGGGCTGAAAGTGCACGCCGTGTTTGCGCATCCAGGGTCGGCAGGTGGCAGACTCCCGAATGACCAGCCGGGCCAGGGTCTCGTCGGTCAGGCCCCCCGTTACCTTGAGCAAGTCTTGCCAGAACTCTTCTTCAGAGTACGCATCTACCAGCACATCTTGCGGTACGTCGTGCATGCAGCGCAGGTTGCGGGTGTGGGCTGAGTTGCCACCGCGCCAGGGTTTTGGCGCGGCTTCGAGCACCAGCACGCTGGCACCCGCCTCACGCGCCATCAGCGCAGCACACAGCGCGGCGTTGCCGCCGCCAATGACCAGTACGTCCAACATGGGTGATTTATGAATGAAATAGGCCTCTAGCCCTTGCCGAATATGCGTGAAAAGCTATTAAATTAGGAGCAATACAACTAATCGGCTTTGATAGCCGCGCGCTTCACAATGTCGCTCCAGATGGTTTGCTCACCTTTGATGAAGGCAGCGAAATCTGCGGACGGTCCACCACCGCCTACCGCGTTGTCCGTGGCAAAGCGCTCGGTCACCGCGCTGGAGCGCAGCGCCTTGTAGGACTCTTCCTGCAGCTTTTTGACAATGTCAGGGGGCGTACCCGCAGGGGCCAAGATGCCGTACCACTGTGAAGTCTCAAAGTTCTTGAAACCCATCTCCGCCACCGTAGGCACATCGGGTAACGCAGCAATGCGCTTTTGCGTACCCACCGCAATGGCGCGCAAGGCACCGCTGCGAATGTGCGCGCCCAGTGCCGGCAACCCGGCCGATGAGGCCTGCGTGCGCCCAGCCAACAGGTCGGTCAGCTGCGGGCCAGTGCCGCGGTACGGAATGTGGGTCATGTACATGCCGGTGACCAGTTTCAAATACTCCATGGCCAGGTGCCCAGCACTGGCATTGCCCGCCGAGCCGTAATTGAGCTTGCCGGGGTTTTTCTTGGCGTAAGCCACAAACTCCTGAAAGTTTCTGGCGGGCACATCGGGGTGGATTACAAACACGTTGGGCACTTTGGCCAACAGCGTGACCGGCATGAAATCGCGGTTGACGTCGTAGGGCTGGTTGCTGAGCATGTAGGGGTTGACTGCCAGCGTGCCTACATGGCCCAGGATGATGGTGTGGCCATCCGGCGTGGCCTTGGCCGTTTCTTGCATTGCAATGACGCCAGCACCACCGGGCTTGTTCTCGACAAACACGTTTTGCCCTAGTTGTTTGGTGAGCTCGGCCGCCACCGAGCGGGCCACAATTTCGGACGTTCCACCGGGGGCAAAGGGCACCAAAAAACGAATGGGCTTGGATGGCCAGCCCGCTTGGGCGAAAACTTGGGTGGCAGGCATAAGGGCCGCAGCCCCGAATGCCAGTGCGTCACGACGGTTGATATGGGCCAAGAAAGTCTCCTGATGGGTTGTAACCAGCGGCATCGTCGTTCAGAACTGGTAGCGGCGCAAGCCACCGTCGACCGGTATCACCGCGCCCGTGATGTAGCTAGCCCGCGGTGACGCCAGAAAGGTCACCAGGTTGGCCATGTCTTCGGGCTCCCCGTAGCGGCCCATGGGAATTTCGTTTTCGCACTGCCATTGGCGGTACTCGGGGGTGTAGTTGCGAAAAATCTGCTCGGAGTGGATGCGCCCAGGCGGCACGCAGTTCACCGTAATGCCGTGCGGCCCCACCATGCGCGACAGGCCTTTGGCCCAACTGTGCAAGCCCGCCTTGGCGCAGAACGCGCCGTTGGTGTGCTCGGGTTCGCTTTTTCCGGTGATGTTGATGACCCGGCCCCATTTGCGCGCAATCATCTGGTCAATGAGCGCATCGGCCACTTGGCGTGGGCGGTGAAAGTTCAGGGTAATGGCTTCCTGCCAGCGCTCTTCATCGACATGCAAGTCTTTGAAACTACGCGAACCGCCAGCGTTGTTCACCAGAATATCCACATGGCCCAAACCGGCCAGCGCCGCCGCCGTCAGCGTCTTGGCGGCATCGTCGGGGTACAGGTCCGACGCAATCACCACAGGGCGCTTGCCGCCAGCTGCCACGATTTCGTTGGCAACGTCTTCCAGCAAGGCCACACGACGGGCCGAGATGGCCAGCTGCACGCCTTCGGCAGCCAGCGCCAGCGCAATGCCTTTGCCAATGCCCGTCGATGCGCCAGTGACCAGCGCGGTTTTGTCCGATAACTGCATGTCCATGGTGTCTCCTCAAATGGATGTTTGAGAGCGACTGTAGGCGCACCCAGCCTGCCCGTACAGGGGGCAAAGGCTATGGGGGCATCACGGATCGTGATGGGTCAGCGTGGCACCTCCCCAATGTCCCTGGCTGACCAGGCTGCGTGCGCAGTCTGCCAGCACCACCCGCGTGGCCAGACCGGCGGGGGACAGCTCGTCGTCTGACAGGCTGCACAGCACGTTGCGGCGCTTCACGTCAGCATCCGAGATGCGCACCATGGAAAATCGCTCGGACGCGTCGGCAAAGCGGCTGACCGCGGCCCAGGGTTGCAGCGTGGCACCCAGTCCGGCATCGACCGCCTCCATCAACATGGGCAAGGAGTCAATTTCCAACACCACCGTGGGCGCAATCTTCGCGCGCGCGAAAGCCGCGTCGAGGGTGCTGCGCAGACCGTGGGGGCCGGTGGGCAAAATCAGCGGATGGTCTTTCAGACGGGTCAAAGCAAGGGTGTCGAGGCGCTTGCGTCTCGCATCCGTTTGCGCAGTGGCGGTGCGGGAGGAAATCAAAAACAACGACTCCTCCAGCAGCGGCATCACGCTCCAGCGCCGCGCGCTTTGCAGGCTGTGGCTGGCCTGCAAGGGCGAGTCAAACAACACCGCCAAGTCCAGCTGACGCGCGTTGAGCATGTGGGCCAGATGGCCGGACAGGCTCTCCACCATGTGCAGGCGCACATCCGGGTAGCGCTCGCGCATGGCGCGCATCAGCGGCAGCCCCAGCACGGCCGCGGTGGTGGGGGCCAGGCCCACGCTGACCGAGCCGGTCAACCGCGCATGCTGTGCCGCGCGCACAGCCTGGTCAGCATGGCGCAGGGTCAGTTGCGCCTCGCGAAAAAACGCCATCCCCGCCTCGGTGGGGCTGACGCCTTGGGCCGAGCGCTGCAACAGCCGGGTACTGAGCTCACTTTCCAGGCGGGTGATCTGCTGGCTGAGCGCCGACTGCACGAGGTTTAAATCCAGCGCGGCACGGCTAATACTGCCGATTTCCACGACCCGCACAAAGTACCGAAGCTGTCTGAGTTCCATGGCTGGGATAATCGCACAACAACCAATATGCTTATGGCCAAACAACGTATCGTCGTCGGACTCAGTGGCGGAGTGGACTCCGCTGTCACCGCCCACCTGCTCAAACAGCAGGGGCATGAGGTAATCGGCATTTTCATGAAGAACTGGGAAGATGACGATGACAGCGAATACTGCTCATCGAACATCGACTTTGTGGACGCTGCTGCGGTGGCCGACGTGCTGGGCATCGAGATCGAGCACGTCAATTTTGCCGCCGACTACAAAGACCGGGTGTTCTCCGAGTTTGTGCGTGAATACCAGGCCGGGCGCACCCCCAACCCCGACATCCTGTGCAATGCGGAAATCAAGTTCAAAGCGTTTCTGGACCACGCCATGCGCCTGGGGGCTGAGAAAATTGCCACGGGGCACTATGCGCGCGTTCGGCAAAACCCGACGTCTGGATTGTTTGAGTTGCTCAAGGGCCTGGACCCGTCCAAAGACCAGAGCTACTTTTTGCACCGCCTGAACCAGGCCCAGCTGTCCAAAACCCTGTTCCCGGTGGGTGAGCTGCACAAGACGGAAGTACGGCGCATTGCCGAAGAAATGAAACTGCCCAACGCCAAGAAGAAAGACTCTACCGGCATTTGCTTCATTGGCGAGCGGCCTTTCCGCGAGTTTTTGAACCGCTACATCTCCCAAGAACCCGGTCCGATCAAGAACGCCAAAGGCCAGACTATTGGTGAACATGTCGGCCTGTCGTTCTACACCCTGGGGCAGCGCCAAGGCCTGGGGATTGGAGGCCTCAAAGCCAAAGGCGCACAAAAAGGCGGCGGAGAACACGCGCCCTGGTTTGTGGCTCGCAAAGACATGCAAGCCAACGTGCTGTGGGTGGTGCAAGGACACGACCACCCGTGGTTGCAGTCCTTCGCCTTGGATGCGCAAGATGCCAGCTGGGTGGCGGGCACCGTGCCCGGCTCTGGGGCCATGGCCGCCAAAACGCGCTACCGCCAAGCGGACTCAGCCTGCACCGTGCAAAGTGCAACGGCGCAAAATTTCAGCCTGCAGTTCACCGAACCTCAGTGGGCCGTCACCCCCGGCCAATCGGCCGTGGTGTACGACGGCGAGGTATGCTTGGGCGGCGGTGTGATTGCCCTAGCCCATTCGGGCCAATAGCGCTTCCATGTCTTTGAGCATGCTGTCCAAATCGGCCTTTTGGGTTTGATCTGGCTGCATGTGGCCGACCAGCTCCTGCTCCATAAAGCACACCGTCATGCGCAAATAGGTGCTGTCCAGCGCCTTGCGTACGGCTGAGAATTGTTGCCCGATCTTGAGGCAATCTTCCCCCTGCTCGACCATGCGCTGAATGCCGCGAATCTGCCCTTCGGCACGTCGCAAGCGGTTCAGCACATCGGTGCGAGCTTGGGAGTCGATCAGTGCAGACACGCCTTACCGACTGCAAGCCACACTGGTTTCAGGAACACCCAACTTCTTCAGCATCCAGCCCATCGGACACACACTCGTGATGCCAAACTGAAACAGGTTCACACCCACAAACGCGGTGAATGCCAGCCACCACGGCGACACAAACAAAGGGCTGCCTGCCACGCCCAGTGCCAGAGACAGCAGGATAAAGAAGCCTGCGAACAGGTGGATATAACGCTCAACGGTCATGCTTACGCTCCTGAAATAACAATCAAACCTTGCTGGCGGGTTTGTCCACCAAGCGCACGATGCCGAGTGCCTTGAGCACGTATTTTTCGTACACGGGCTCTGAGTTGCCGGTCTTCATCTTGCGCATGAAGTACTTCTCAAAACCGATCTTGGCCAGGTGCACCCATTTGCCTTTTTTGAACCAATTCACGTTGCGCGGTGGAATCTGCGGCAAAGCCACAAATGCGGCACCGGTGTCCCCCATGTCTGCGAGGCAAATGGCATTCCAGGTGCCTTTGGCTTCGGCCGCTTTGCCAGCCAACTCATCCGCAATGTTGTGGGCGATGGCACCCACCATGCTCTCGATCATGTAACCCGTCTTGGGCGTGCCAGTGGCCACCGGTGTCACTTCGACCGGTGGAATGGCGACGCACACGCCAGCCGAAAAAATGTTGCGGTAGGCTTTGCTGCGCTGGAACTCGTCAATCAGCACAAAGCCGCGTGGATTGCACAAATTGGGCACCGCCGCCACCGCGTCAACGCCCTTGAAAGCGGGCAGCATCATGGAGAGCTTGAAAGCCACTTCATGGTCTTTGCGCACGTTGCCCAGATCGTCTAGCTCGGTCACAAATAGCTTGCCTTCTTCGACCTTCGTCGTCTTGGCATTGGTGATCCACTTCATGTCGCGGTTGCGCATTTCGGATTCGAGCATGGACTTGCTGTCCCCCACACCACCCAGACCCAAATGGCCGATGTAGGGCTCGCTGGTGACATAGGTGATTGGCACTTTGTGGCGCAGCTTGCGCTTGCGCAAGTCGGTGTCCAGAATGAACGCAAACTCGTAGGCGGGGCCGAAGCAGCTGGCACCCGGCATGGCACCGATCACCACCGGACCGGGGTTTTCCAGAAACTTCTGGTAATCGACAAAAAACTCTTGCGCGTGGTCCACACTGCAGATGGAGTGTGTAAAGCCACCACCACCTGAAGACAAGGGGCCAGCACCGGGCACTTCACTGAACGAAAGCTTGGGTCCGGTGGTGATCACCAGGTAGTCATAGTCCAAATTTTGATCACCGCCCAGCGTGATGCGATTGGCGGCCGCGTCGATGGCGGTCACGGGTTGGGCAATGAACTCAATCCCTTTGCGCTTCAGGTACGGTGCAATCGGTAGGGTGATTTGTTCGCGTTCGCGCCAGCCCACGGCAATCCAGGGATTACTGGGAACAAACTGAAAATAGTCGGTCGAGTTAACGACGGTTACACGGTGCTCTTTGCCAATCAGTTCACGAATTTCATACGCGGCTGGCATGCCGCCTATGCCTGCGCCAACAATAACAATATGGGCCATGGTTTTGTCTCCTACAGTGGTTTATGTTTTAGCCAAAATTGGCTCAAGATCACTCGCGTCTGTGCGCGATTCCATACGGCGCCGGTACAGCGCGTAATACAGGACAGGTATCACCACCAGCGTGAGCACGGTGGACACCAGAATGCCAAAAATCAGGGTGACCGCCAGGCCATTGAAGATGGGGTCATCCAAAATAAAAAAGGCGCCAATCATGGCAGCCAGACCGGTTAGAGCGATGGGCTGGGCGCGCACGGTGGTCGACAGCAATACCGCTTCTTTGAAGGGCATTCCAAGGCGCACCTGCAACTCGATAAAGTCCACCAGCAAGATAGAGTTGCGCACAATAATGCCCGCCAATGCGATCATGCCAATCATGGATGTGGCAGTAAATTGCGCCCCCATCAACGCGTGCCCAGGCATCACACCAATGATGGTCAACGGTATCGGAGCCATGATCACCAGTGGTGTCAGATAGCTCTTGAACTGCGCCACCACCAGCAGGTAGATGAGCACCAGACCCACGGCATAGGCTGCCCCCATATCGCGAAACGTTTCAAACGTGATTTGCCACTCGCCATCCCACTTAATGGCGTATTGGCGATAGGGGTCGGTTGGCTGATGAATCCAGTACTCACCCGTGGCGTCTGCCCGTGCTTTGTAGGTGTCCGCCAGATGGCCACGAATGGCGAACAAGCCGTACAAAGGGGAATCCAACTTGCCGGCCATGTCGCCCACCACGTAGCTGACATGCATCAGGTCTTTGGTGAAAAGGGGCTTATCGATGATGCCTCGCTCGACCTGCACCAATTCCGATAAAGGCACTAGCTGCCCATTGGCTGCGCGCAGGGGTAGTGCCAGTATGGCCTCTAGACCCACTTGACTGGCAGGTGGCAACTGAATGCGCACAGGCACAGGGTATTTGGCCTGCTGATCATGCAGATAGGCCGCATCGGCACCAGAGAGTGCATCAGATACCGTTTGCGCGATAGCGACGACCGGTATACCCAAAGTCTCGGCACGCTGTCTGCGCACCTTCAAAAAGGCACGGGGAGCGTCCTCACGCAGACTGGTGTCCACACCCACAATATCCGCCGTGGCACCAAACGACTTTGCCACCTCAACCGCCAATTTTTGGCGCCCAGCTTCGTCTGGCCCATAGATTTCCGCCACCAGCGGCGACATGACGGGTGGACCCGGAGGAACCTCGACCACTTTCACACGGGCGTGGTGCTTGCGGCCAATTTCTTCCAGATCGGGACGCAGGCGCTGGGCAATGACATGACTCTTTTCACTGCGGTGGTGTTTGTCCACCAGGTTGACCTGCAAGTCGCCCTGCTCGGCGTCAGCGCGCAGATAGTACTGGCGCACCAAGCCATTGAACGTGATGGGAGAGGCCGTCCCAGCATACGACTGCAAATTCAGCACCTCTGGCTGCTTGGCTAGAAAAATACCCAAGTCCTGCAGGGTGGCTGCGGTGTCTTCTAGCGGAGTGCCTGCTGGCATGTCCACCACCACCTGGAATTCACTCTTGTTGTCAAAGGGCAGCATCTTCAGCACCACCCATTGCACCAAGGTCAAACCAACCGACAACAACAAGGCAACCAATATGCCGCCCAGCAGCACCCAGCGCTTGCGTGCGCTGCTGAGCAGAGGGGTCAATACGGCTTTGAACAGGCGCTGCACTTTGGTTTCCGTTGTAGATACAGCGCCGTGTTCGGCGTGCCCCGCTTGCGGTCCGTGTTCTTTCATGAACTTCAGCGCCAGCCACGGAGTAACCGTGAACGCAATGGCCAATGAAAGTGCCATACCCAAACTAGAGTTGATCGGGATGGGGCTCATGTAGGGGCCCATCAGGCCAGACACAAATGCCATCGGCAGCAACGCAGCAATCACTGTCAGTGTGGCCAAAATGGTGGGCCCCCCCACTTCATCGACTGCGCGGGGAATGATGTCTTTCAGTGTCGCGTCGGGTGTGAGTTGCTGATGTCGGTGAATGTTTTCCACCACCACGATGGCGTCGTCCACCAGAATGCCGATGGAAAAAATCAAGGCGAACAGAGACACGCGGTTTAACGTAAACCCCCACGCCCAGGAAGCAAACAGGGTGACCATAAGCGTCAATATCACCGCAGCGCCGACGATCAATGCCTCACGACGCCCCAATGCAAAGCCCACCAACAAAATCACGGAGCCGGTGGCAAATGCCAGTTTTTGAATCAATTTGTTGGCTTTTTCGGCCGCTGTTTCTCCATAGTCACGGGTGACGGTGGCCTCCATGTTGTCTGGTATGACAGTGTTGCGCAGTGCGTCCAGTCGCGCACGCACGGCGCGCGACACGTCCACCGCGTTCTCGCCCGGTTTCTTGGTCACGCTGATCGTGACGGCCGGGTTGGACTGTCCACCTGCGGCGGTGAACGCGACATAGCGCTCCGCTTGCTGGGCACCTTCTTCAATGCGTGCCACGTCGCGTAAAAAGACAGGTTTCCCGCCACTCGCCCCTACCACCATATCGCCCACGTCTTCGGCAGAGCGAAGAAACTCGCCAGCATCCACAGTGAGAAGCTGGGTGCTGGCATCGGTCTTGGAGACCTCCAACACCGTGCCTGCCGGCATTCCAAAGTTGGCGGCACCCAGCATTTTTCGCAATGCCAGAACGTCGACGTTGCGTGCGCGTAAACGGCCCGGATCCAGAAACACATGCACGGCACGCCCAGGCCCACCCACTGTCGTCACCTCTCGCACGCCAGGTGCCGCCTTGAGTTCTGCTTCAACAGAATGGGCGACCATGGCAAGCTCTTCCGCTGGCAAGCCGTCTTTACTCCACAAGGTAACCGCCACCACCGGCACGTCGTCAATACCCTTAGGTTTGACGATGGGTGTCAGGGTGCCCAACTCGCGTGGCACCCAGTCCTGATTGGCATTGAGCACGTCATATAGACGCACCAATGCTTCCGTGCGTGGCACCCCCACCTTGAACTGAATGGTCAGCACGGCCATGCCAGGGCGTGCCACGGAGTAGGTGTGTTCGATTCCCGCTATCTGACCCAACACCTGCTCGGCCGGACGCGCCACCATGTTTTGCACATCGACGCTGCTGGCTCCCGGAAAGGGAATGAACACATTCGCCATGGTGACGTTAATCTGCGGCTCTTCTTCCCGTGGCGTGACAAGAACCGCGAACAATCCGAGCAATAGTGCAACCAACGCCAGCAAAGGTGTCAGTGCGTTGGATTGGAAGGCCGCCGCAATGCGACCCGATATGCCCATGGTGTTTTCGCTCATGGCGGGCTCACTTGGCCGCTGCGGCGGGTTGTGCTCCGACAGCACCTGCGCGCACCGGGTCTAGCGCGATGAAGTCACCCGCGCTCAACCCGACCAGCACTTCCACCGCATCGCCCCCCTGTTGCGCGCCCAAGCGCACTGCACGCAAGGAGAAGCCTTGTCCGTTCACCGCGTACACCGCTGTCAGTTCACCGCGCCGCACAATCGCGACTTGCGGCACCAATAGTCTGGCCACTGGGCTGGATTGGGATTGAGAAAACTGCACCTGCACCTGCTGGCCAGGCACCAGCGTGGCCGCGTCTTTTGCTGGAATATCCAGACGCCACTCCGTGGTTTGCGACACAGGGTCGGCGGAGGGAATGGCGGTGCGGCTGCTCGGAGTGATCCAAATAACCTTTCCTTGTGCAGCATCTACCTTCACAGAGGTCTGCGTGGCAGATTGAACACTCAGGCTGCGTGAAGCCGGCACCTGAACCACAGCACGCAATGGCTGAGGGGCATACACCGTCAGCAAAGGCTTGCCCGGCACGGCCAAATCACCTACTTGGGCATGGGTTTGGAGAATCCAGCCATCGAAGGGAGCGGTTACACGGGTAAAGCCTTGCACCAAGCCTGATTGACGAACCCCCGCAACAGCCTGGTCACGCATGGCGAAGGCGCTTTGGTATTGCGCATCGGCCATATCGAGGGCGGCTTTGCTAACAAAACCTTTTTCTTGCAAGTCTCTTGTTCGCATGAGGCTGGCCTGCGCATTGCGCAATTCCGCATCGGCCTGACCAACCTGCGCCTGACTGCGTTGCAACCCAGCCGTAGCTTCGCGATCATCGATCGTGGCCAGAGTCTGCCCAGCACGCACTTTGTCCCCCGCCTTGACAGCCAGTGCGGCGATCCGGCCGGACGCCTGTGCCGACACGACGCTTTGTTTGACTGGCTCAATCACACCATCAAGCGCCACCACGGAGCCCACTTGCTTAGCCTGGACGGCGATGGTTGGCACCGGTGTTGGCTGCGCCTGCACCACAGAGCCCAAGGCAACAACGCCAGCGACCAGCCAGCGATTCCCCGCGCACGACGGCACGGCCATCATTGCAAATAGATTCGATAAAAGTGATTTTTTAAACATTTTTTGATACCACACACGGTATATTCAAATACTACCAGGGGTATATTGGAAAGTCAAGACACCACAGAATGCATCTGATGGACTGCTAACATCCGCGCTGGAAATACTTGGCACCATCAACCAACACTGCAAGCACCAAACATGTTTCACGTTATCCGCAGCGCAGATGGAGCCATACAGGCCGTTGCCCGACAGGCGCTCCCCAACAGCGAACTGCTGGATGAACAAGACCCAGAACTCGTTCAGTTTTTTAACGGCGGTGTGTCGGCACCCAGTTTTAGCGACGCAGATGCCGAGTTCGTGCGCGTTCTGGAAGACCTGATAGATACGCTGATCGTGAAAAATGTCATTCGCCATACAGATTTGCCAGCCGCGGCTCAGCAAAAGCTAGTCAAGCGCAAGGGTATGCGCAACCGCATGCAAGGCGCTCTAAATCTGCTCGGCGGAGATGGGCAGGTCATCTGACTCCAGCCATGCCCAACGCGAACACCGATATCCCCACAGCACAACGGCCCAGTCAATGGCGCCTAGGTGAGCACCACGTCCATTTCGATCCGCTGCTAGACAGTGTCGTAGCCGCCGCCCGAATTTTTGGTATTGCCACTACGCGGGAAGCACTGTCTGCGGGGCTTCCGCTTGAAAACAACCTGATAACACCGGCACTGCTGCCGCGCGCTGCCGCGCGCGCTGGACTCACTGCCAAGTTAGCTCGCCGGAATCTTGAAGACTTGCGACCCGGCCTTTTGCCCGTCATCCTTTTACTCAAGGAAAAGCAAGCCTGCCTGCTCCTGGAATGGCTCCCGTCAGGGGATGCCCGAGTCCGCTTTCCTGAAGGGGGGGAGTCATCGGATGTTCTGCCCAAAGCAGAACTGGAAGCCTTGTTCGCTGGCATTGTGTTTTTTATCCGTCCGGTTTTTCGGTTCGACACACGCACACCGAAAACGGGAGAGATCAAGTCCGACCACTGGTTCTGGAGCGTGGTGTTACAAAACTGGCGACTGTACCGCGACAGTTTGCTGGCAGCACTGCTGGTCAACATCTTCGCGCTGGCGATGCCCATGTTTTCGATGACGGTATACGACCGCGTGGTGCCAAACCGTGCCGAAGAAACACTGTGGGTTTTGTCCATCGGGGTATTACTCATGATGGGACTGGACATGGCCCTGCGGATCATGCGATCGCACATCCTCGACACAGCCAGCAAACGTATTGACGTCACGCTGTCGGCCCGAATCATGGAACGTGTTCTGGGCCTAAAAATGGCGGACCGGCCTGCTTCGGTGGGTTCTTTCGCTGCGAATCTGCGGGCTTTTGAATCCGTGCGGGACTTTGTGGCATCCGCCACCATCACCACCCTGGTGGACCTGCCTTTCGTTTTGGTGTTCTTTATCGCCATCATGTGGATTTCGCCGTGGCTGATTTTCCCGCCCCTGATCTGCATTTCGATTCTGATGGTTGCGTCGCTGCTGGTTCAGCAAAAGATGCAGGAGTTAGTGGAGGTGACCCAGCGCGCATCATCCCAACGCAATGCCTCTTTGGTTGAGAGTTTGGTAGGTATTGAAACCATCAAATTTATGGTGGCCGAAAGCAGTTTTCAGCGTAAGTGGGAGCAGTCCACTGTATTTTTAGCGCAGAACAACTCAAAGCTCAAACTCCTGTCAGCGAGTGCCACCAATCTTGCGCAAATGTTGCAGCAATTGGTCTCCGTTACCTCCGTCATCGTCGGCGTGTACCTTCTCATCAATAACCAAATCAGCATGGGCGGAATCATTGCTGCGTCGATGCTGGCAGGGCGTGCCATGGCACCATTTGGTCAGGTGGCTGGGCTGATCATGCAGTACCACCAGGCCAAGAGTGGTCTTGGGTCGGTGGAAAAACACATGCAAACCCAACCCGAGCGACCAGACGATTCCACGTTCTTGCATCGCAATGGGTTTCAAGGAACGATTGAATTTCGAAATGTGAGCTTTACCTACCCTGGGCATGAGCAATCGGTGCTCAACAAGGTGTCCTTCAAGATTCAGGCGGGTGAAAAAGCGGCATTTATCGGACGCGTGGGCTCTGGCAAGTCCACAATTCAGCGCCTAATCTTGGGTCTGCACCAACCGACAGAAGGCGCCATCCTGATCGACGGCATTGACCTCCGCCAAATTGATCCAGCCGAGTTGCGGCGTGCGGCGGGCTTCGTGTCGCAAGACGTTACTTTGTTTTATGGCAGCCTCAAAGACAACATCGCCCTGGGCGCACCTTTTGCGAATGATCAGGATGTCATTTCAGCAGCGGAAATCGCAGGCGTCACTGAGTTTGCAAATCGCCATCCCCGAGGTTTTGACATGCTGATTGGAGAACGGGGCGAGTCACTGTCTGGCGGACAACGTCAGTCCGTGGGCATCGCACGCGCCGTGTTGAACGACTCTCCCATATTGCTGTTAGACGAGCCCAGCAGCGCCATGGACCACCAGAGCGAAGACGCACTGAAAGCCCGGTTGCGCCGTTTTACCGTTGGGAAAACCGTCGTTTTGGTAACCCATCGCACGTCGCTTCTGGAGTTGGTAGACCGGCTAATCGTGATCGACAATGGTCAGATCATGGCGGATGGACCCAAAGCACAGGTCGTCGAAGCGCTGCAAAGCGGACGTGTGGGAAAGGCCAATTGATGGACACCACAACATCCGCAAAAAATCGACTGTTGGCGGGCTGGGCAAAGCTCTATGCATGGTGCTCATTGCACATGGATAAGGTGTTTTCACATCTGGACCGAACGCACCAGGAGAAAGACCTCGATTTCGATTCCAATGCGGACTGGGCTATCAAAGAACAAACGCCCCATGGAGCCCGTACTTTTGTCTGGCTCAGTGGTGGCGCAGTGTTGGTGCTTTTACTGTGGGCCTACTTTGCAGAGCTGGACGAAGTCACTCGTGGTGAGGGAAAAGTCATTCCCTCACGGCAAGTGCAGGTATTGCAAAGTATGGACGGAGGCATCGTCTCTGAAATTCTCGTAAAAGAAGGCCAGACCGTTCACATGGGCGAGCTCTTGCTTAAGGTAGACCCCACGCGCATGGTTTCTTCTTTACGGGAAAACCGGTCTCAGTATTTTTCGCTTTTGGCCAAAGGTGCACGGCTTCGTGCTCTCGCGGAAGGTGCACGCTTTCTCCCACCTGCTGAAGTCGTAAAGGAAACCCCTGAAATTGTGGAACAAGAACGGGCGTTGTATGAGTCTCGCCGGGCTGAATTGGACGCCACTATTGGCGTGGCTCGCCAACAGCTCTCGCAAAGAACACAAGAGTTGGTGTCGATCCGAGCCAAGCGTGAACAGGCATCCCAAAGTTATAACTTGACCGCCCGCGAGCTGGAAATGACGCGCCCCTTGGCTAAAAGTGGCGCCATCTCTGACGTAGAGCTTCTTCGTCTGGAACGCGATGTTGCTCGCTATCGGGGCGAGCGCGATAGTGCTAACTCCGACATCCCACGACTGGAATCTGCGATCAATGAAGCCACTCGCAAAATGCAAGAGGTGGAACTGACCTTCCGAAACGTGGCCCGCTCTGAACTCAGCGAAACCAACGCAAAACTCAACGCCCTTTCGGAAGGAAGCACGGCCCTCGAAGACCGCGTTAAACAAACTGAAATTCGCTCCCCCGTCAACGGCACGGTCAAGCAACTCAAGATCAACACCGTAGGCGGCGTTGTCCAGCCGGGCAAAGATGTCATTGAGGTCGTGCCATCCGACGATGCGCTTGTATTAGAAGCGCGTGTACTTCCCCGGGACATTGCATTCTTGCGCCCTGGGCAAAAAGCGCTGGTCAAATTCACGGCCTACGATTTCGCCACCTATGGTGGGCTGGAAGCGACGCTTGAGCACATTAGCGCAGACACTGTGATCGATGAAAAGGGGAATGCATTTTTCCTGGTTCGGGTTCGCACGCTTGCTACCAGCATCGGTGCACAGCAATTTCCCATCATTCCGGGCATGGTGGCGGAGGTTGACATCCTCACGGGTAAAAAATCGGTCCTTAGCTACTTGCTAAAACCGATACTGCGCGCCAAAGCGAAGGCTATGACAGAGCGATGAGCGGCGTGCGGCAGTTAATACTGGTTACCCAAGACCAAGGCCTGCTGGCGCATTGGCAAAGTGTGTTTGGTAAACGCAATGCACGCCAAGCCGGGAATTGGGAAGAAATTTCCAAACGACAAAGGGACATCCCCGTGACGATTTGGGTAGATGAATCAATGCCTGGTGTGCCAAATTGGCGCGCTGCAGAATGGCAGAACCTATTCGCCCTCGACCACGTGCGGGTTGTCGCCGCGAGCTCCAATCCAAACGATGACAAAGCCATCGAAGCACTCGACGCTGGGTGCGCTGGCTATTGCCACGCTTTTGCTACTGCAGTCGCTCTCAAACAGGTGGCACAAGTTATCGAAGCAGGCCAGGTTTGGATCGGCAAAAATCTCATGCAACGCCTGCTGCACGGAACAAGTCGCCTTGCAGGCAACCAAGGAAATGGTGCACCCGATTGGGGCCAAGAACTAACCGAACGGGAGCGCGAAGTTGCGCTTTTGGCTGCCAACGGCGCATCCAACCAAACCATTGCTACAGACTGCAAAATCACCGAGCGCACGGTCAAAGCCCATCTGAGTGCAGTTTTCGCCAAACTCAATATCACGGACCGCTTGCAATTGGCACTTCGGGTGCACGGGATCAACTAGTCTCGACTTAACCCTGTACCTGAGGACAATAGCCGGCCTCGCAGATATCTCATAAAGTTAACAAATCTACATTTGCCGACTTTGCGAGTATCTCTATGGCTACCAATCAAACTGCTTCCCTGGCCCGTGGTGTTGTCGTTGTTCTGGAAGGCAAAGCCTGGGTGGTCACTGCCGACGGAATTCGTAAACCGCTTCAGGTCGGAGACGAGGTCCAAGAGGGGGCGCAAGTCATCACCGAAGATGGCACCCGACTCGAGCTGGCGCTACCTAACGGACGGCCGATCGTTATCACCTCTGGGCGTGAGCTGTTAATAGACGAGGCCCTGCTTGGCACTGGCAGTACAGATAAAACCGAAGCTGCGCTAAAGGAACTGAATACCGGGACCTCTGTGGTCAGCAAAGTTATCGCTGCGGGTGGAGATCTGTCCCCCGAGCTGGACCCGACCGCCGCAGGATTGACCGGCGGCGGCAACAGCGAGTCGCACAGTTTTGTTCGGGTTTTGCGTATTCAAGAGGCATTGGCACCATTGGGTATTGACCGTGGTGCCGACCTGTTTGGCAATGAGCAGCTCCTCAATCAGGGAGGGACCCGTCCGGTAGCCGACCCGATCACCCTCACCGTCACCGGTGTGACCGATGGCCTGCCCGTGGTCTCCATCCCCGGCGACAACACCGGCGTGGGTGGCTCCGATCTGAGCGTGGCCGAGAACACCACCGCCAATGGCTTCTTCACCATCTCCGCGCCCGACGGCTTGACCAGTCTGACCCTCGGCTCTTCGGCACCTATCTCGGCTGCAGCCCTCGCAGCCGCTACGCCAGGCGCTCCGATTATTGTAGCAGGCGTCAACGGCACCCTGACCATCACCGGCTTTGATCCGGCCACCGGCAAGGTCAGCTATAGCTACGACCCCACCGGCACCAGCACCAATAACCCCAGCTCCGGCGCGCCCGTGGTCGAGCATTTCAACGTGGTCGTGATCGATGCGGCCAACCACACCAATCCTGGCGCGAGCCTCGATATCCTGATCACCGATACCGCCCCGCTAGCTGTGGCCGATGGCCGTACCGTCTCCGAGGACGACACCGGTATCACCGGTAATGTGGTCACCGGTGTGCAGGCCAGTGCCGATACCCTGGGTGCAGACTCCGCGACCGTCACCGGTGCCCAAGTCGGCTCCGTGGCCCCCACCACCGCCATCACCGGCGGTGTCGCCTCCAATCTGGTGGGCACCTACGGAACACTCACCATCGCCGCCGACGGCACCTATACCTATGTCACCAATGCCGCCGCCCAGGCCCTGAACACCGGCGACAGTAAGCAGGATGTTTTCAGCTACACGCTGAAGGATTCCGACGGCTCCTTCTCCACCACCACCGTCACCGTCAACATCACCGGCACCCAAGACGTCTCCACCCTCACCAGCGCCACTGTGGCCCTGACCGAGAGCAACGTCGTGCTCACCACCGGCGGCACGCTGGTGGTCTCCGATCCGGATGCCACCGATGCCACCGTGGTCGCTCAAGCCGCCACCGCTGGC
>JBEEJM010000193.1:0-11858 GCA_041169205.1 Pseudomonadota bacterium
GTGAACAGGCGCTCGGGGGCCGGGTGTTCGGTGTCCAAAAATGCCTGCCAGTTGGCATGGCGGCGCAGTTGGGTGTACTCGTGGTAATCCAGCCCGGCGCGGCGCATGTGCTTGTCTTCCATCGAAAACCCCAAAGGCTCGACCAGATGCAGTGTGCAGCCCGTGTTGGCCGCCAGGCGGATGACGTTGCCGGTGTTGGGAGGGATTTCGGGTTCAACTAAAACGATATGAAACATGGGGGCGATTGTGCGCTGTGCTGGTCTATTCAGTCCGTGCAAACACGAGGCCGGTAATGTGTGCTGCACCTGCGTCCTTCAATGCCAGCGCGGCGGCGGAGAGGGACGCACCACTGGTCATCACATCGTCCAGCAGCACTACGCGCTTGCCTTGGAGTTGACTGGCGGTCAAAGGGTCCACCGCATAGGCACCTTGCACGCTGCGCAGACGCTCCTTGCGCGGCAAGCTGCTTTGGGCGGGCGTGTCGTGCACCCGCAGTAGTACGTCGTGGGCCACTTTGGGCGCATCCAGCGCACGTGCCAATACCAGCGTCTGATTAAAGCCGCGTTCTCGCAGACGCTGCCACGACAGTGGCATAGGGATCAACAGGTCGGCCTGCTCGAGGGCAGGCTCGACCCACGGCGCACTGCGCAGCAGCGTGGCAAAACTGCGGGCCCACCCCGGGTGCTGGTGAAATTTAAAATCCACTACCAACGAGGACCAGGGGTAGCCGTAGGTGACCGCCGTCAGGCACTGGTCCAGCGGCGGTGGGCGCAGCACGCAATCGCCACAGCGTGGCATGCCGCTGCGCACGGGCAGGGCGCAGGTCTGGCAGCGCGGCACGGGTTGTGCGAAGGCTGTTACGCAGGCATCGCACACCGGCTGGCTCGGCCAGCTGTGGCACACCGCGCACTGGCTGGGCAGGCGGCGGTGGAGTCCCTGGAGCAGCGCGTGAAACATGCGGCCAATATACTCGCCCATGCCCTCTGAACGCCCCCCCACAATTGATCCGATAGCTGCCGACCGCTGGGCGCAACGCCAGGCACCCGCGTCGCCCTGGTTGCATGAAGAAGTGGCGCGGCGCATGGAAGAGCGCCTGCAGTGGATCGTGAGTCAGCCTGCACGCTGGGTGCATTGGGCTCCGCTGCTGGGTGGGCTGCAGGCACAGGCGCTGTTGGCCAAGCGCTACCCAAAATCTGAGTGTTTTGTGCTGGAAGCCCGCGCAGAGCATGCGCAAGCAGCTCATAAATTGATAGCGCCATCCTGGTGGTCGGCAGCCCAGTGGACTGGCCCGAAGCTGCGGTTTGATGCGCCCATGGAGCCGGTGCAGATGCTGTGGGCCAATATGGCGCTGCACGCAGCGGCCGATCCCGAGGCGCTGATTGCGCGCTGGCACCAGTTGCTGGCAGTAGACGGGTTTTTGATGTTTTCCTGCTTCGGGCCAGACACCCTGCGCGAGCTGCGCGGCATCTACGCCGCCCAGGGCTGGACGCCCCCATCGCACGCGTTCACCGATATGCACGACTGGGGCGACATGCTGGTACACGCCGGGTTTGCCGAGCCGGTGATGGATATGGAGCACATCACGCTGTCCTTCACGTCACCGCAAAGCCTGCTGGCGGAGCTGCGTGGTTTGGGGCGCAATCTGCACCGGGCCCGGTTTCAGGGCTTACGGGGGCGTGCCTGGCGCGACCAGTTGCAGGCCGAAATGTCTCACAAACTAGTGAAAAAAGAAGCCAATGGGGACGCGGGCGAGCGGCTTCACCTGACATTCGAAATTATTTATGGCCATGCATTCAAACCGCAGCCGCGCCTGACGGTTCGGCCCGAAACCAGCGTGTCCTTGGAGGAAATGCGGCAATCCTTGCGCAAGGTCAAGAAAAATGCGCCGGATTTGTGACCATCGGGCTTGACATAGGGGGTTGACCCCCAGCGGGAGGGGGCCCGAGGTCGGATAGAATCAGCCACAAATTATGTCCGGGTATTTCCATTGGCTTTGACGGCCAACTCCCCCGGGCGCGGTGCGTCAATACACCACTACATTCTGAATATAGAAGAGGTATAGAGCGATGAAGAGTGTTATCAATTGGCTGGCTTCATTGGGACTGTCGGCTGCCGCTTGGGCTGGTACGGCAGTCTTTACGCTGGCGCACGCGGTCAACGATTTGCCTGGTGGCCCAGCGGTTAACCAACTGAATTTGCCACCTGCGGTCACCAAAATTGCCGAAGACCAGCGTTGGCTGCACTGGTTCATGATGATTGTCGTTACCGTGGTTTTTGTCGCCGTGTTTGCGGTCATGTTCTATTCCATCTGGAAGCACCGCAAGTCGGTGGGCCACAAGGCTGCCAACTTCCACGAGAGCGTGGCCGTTGAAATCGCCTGGACCCTGATTCCTTTCGTCATCGTGGTCTTCATGGGCTTGATTGCCACCAAGACCGTGGTCGCCATGAAAGACACCACCAACGCCGACCTGACCATCAAGGCCACCGGTATGCAGTGGAAATGGGGCTACGACTACCTCAAGGGTGAAGGCGAAGGCATTGCTTTTGTCTCGACCATCGACACTGCCCAGCGCGAAATGTCCGCCAACGGTGGTCCCAAAAAGGGCGAAGTGGTGGATGACTACCTGCTCAAGGTAGATAACCCCTTGGTTGTGCCTGTGGGCAAGAAAATTCGCATCATTACCACTGCCAATGACGTGATTCACGCCTTTGCCGTGCCCGCTTTCGGTATCAAGCAAGATGCCATCCCCGGCTTCGTGCGTGACACCTGGTTCCGTGCAGAAAAAACCGGTAACTTCTATGGCCAGTGCCAGGAGTTGTGCGGCAAAGAACACGCCTACATGCCTATCCACGTGAAGGTGTTGTCGGCTGAAGACTACTCTGCATGGGTAGCCGGCGAGCAGAAGAAACTGGCCGCCAAAGCGGATGATCCGACCAAGGTCTGGACACTGGCCGACATCACCAAACGCGGTGAAAAGGTCTACGCACAAAACTGTGCCGCCTGCCACCAAGCCAACGGCAAGGGCGCAGGCCCGATCAAGCCCCTGGACGGTGCTGCTGTGGTGCAAGACGCTGACAAAAACAAGCAAATCATGGTGCTGCTCAAAGGCCAGAACAATGGAGCCATGCCTTCTTGGAAGGCGCTGAGCGACACCGATATTGCTGCCGTGATCAGCTACACCAAGAACAACTGGTCCAACAAGACCGGCCAACTGGTGCAGCCAGCCGATGTGCTGGCCCTGCGTAAGTAACGCGCCCCCGACTGAATTCAGAGAATAGAGAAGGACACCACGATGAGCGCCGTACTGCATCCCCACGACCACGCCCATGACGACCACCACGACCACCATGCCCCCACGGGCTGGCGGCGTTGGGTGTTTGCCACCAACCACAAAGACATCGGCACGCTGTACATGATGTTCTCGCTGACCATGTTGATGGTCGGCGGCGTGTTGGCACTGTTGATTCGTGCCGAGCTGTTTCAGCCTGGCTTGCAACTGATGCAACCCGAGTTTTTCAACTCGCTCACCACCATGCACGGTCTGATCATGGTGTTCGGCGCCATCATTCCGGGCTTCGTGGGTTTCGCGAACTGGATGATTCCGCTGCAAATCGGCGCTGCTGACATGGCTTTTGCCCGCATGAATAACTTCAGTTTCTGGCTGATGATTCCTGCTGCGCTGATGTTGGTGGGCTCTTTCTTCATGCCTGGTGGCGCGCCCGCTGCCGGCTGGACGCTGTATGCACCGCTGACCCTGCAACAGGGCCCCAGCATGGATGCCGGTATTTTTGCGATGCACATTCTGGGTGCTTCTTCCATCATGGGCTCGATCAACATCATCGTGACCATCCTGAATATGCGCGCACCTGGCATGACCCTGATGAAGATGCCCATGTTCTCGTGGACCTGGCTGATTACGGCCTACCTGTTGATCGCTGTGATGCCCGTGTTGGCGGGTGCGATCACCATGACGCTGACGGACCGCCACTTCGGCACCAGCTTCTTCAACCCCGCTGGCGGCGGTGACCCGGTGATGTACCAACACATCTTCTGGTTCTTTGGCCACCCCGAGGTGTACATCATGATCTTGCCGGCTTTCGGCATCGTCAGTCAGATCGTTCCCGCATTTGCCCGCAAGCGTCTGTTTGGCTACGCCTCGATGGTGTATGCCACGTCCTCTATTGCCATTCTGTCGTTCATCGTGTGGGCGCACCACATGTTCACCACTGGTATGCCGGTGACAGGCCAGCTGTTCTTCATGTACGCCACCATGTTGATTGCGGTGCCTACAGCGGTGAAGATTTTTAATTGGATTGCCACCATGTGGCAGGGTTCCATGACGTTTGAAACGCCCATGTTGTTCTCGGTGGGCTTCATCTTCGTGTTCACCATGGGTGGCTTCACGGGCTTGATACTTGCCATGGCACCTATCGACATCCAATTGCAGGACACCTACTACGTGGTGGCCCACTTCCATTACGTGCTGGTGGCCGGTTCTCTGTATGCCATGTTTGCAGGCTATTACTACTGGTCACCCAAGTGGACTGGTGTGATGTACAACGAAACACGCGGCAAGATTCACTTTTGGTGGTCGCTGATTTCGTTCAACGTCACCTTCTTCCCTATGCACTTCTTGGGTCTGGCCGGTATGCCACGTCGCTACGCCGACTACCCCATGCAGTTTGCGGACTTCAATGCTGTCGCGTCGGTTGGTGCTTTCTTCTTCGGTTTTGCGCAGGTTTACTTCATCTTCTTCATCGTCATTCCCACCATGCGTGGCAAGGGCGAAAAAGCGCCACAAAGGCCTTGGGAAGCAGCCGAAGGTCTGGAGTGGGAAGTGCCTTCGCCTGCACCGTTCCATACCTTTGAGACGCCTCCCAAGCTGGACGCAACCGCCACGCGAGTGATTGGTTAAGTCGATGGCAACCCCTGCGCAAAAAAAAGCCAACCTCAAGATGGGCCTGATACTGGGCTCCATCGCGGTGGTGTTCTTTGTTGGGTTCATGGTCAAGATGGTTCTGTTGAGCCGATAAGGTATGAGCATCAAGCGTGAAAACACCCGCATGGTGGGCAAGTTGGCCGTCATTACGGTCGGCATGTTTGCCTTCGGGTACGCGCTGGTGCCGCTGTACAAGACCATTTGCGAGATGACGGGCATCAATGTGCTGGCTTTGTCGGACAAGCTGACATCGGGCCAAAAGACAACGTTGCCTGCGAATACGCAAGTGGACACGAGCCGCACGATTACGGTGGAGTTTGATGCCAACAGCCGCGGGCCTTGGGATTTCAAACCCGCGCAGCGCTCGTTGCAGGTGCATCCGGGCGAGTTGGCGACGGTGATGTACGAGTTTCAGAACATTCAGAACCGTCGCATGTCGGCGCAGGCTATTCCCAGCTATGCACCCCAGCAAGCGGCGGCGCATTTCAATAAGCTGGAGTGCTTCTGTTTTAACCAGTACACCTTGGAGCCGGGCGAGAAAAAAAGCTGGCCGGTGGCTTTTGTCATTGACCCCAAGTTGTCTCGGGATGTGACTACCATCACGTTGTCGTACACCTTCTTTGAAGTGGGCGGCAAAACGCCTCCTGCGCCGGTGGCCAGTGTCAAAGACGCCGTGCCCGCTGGAGTGGGTTCGTGACAAAGCCGGTCGATCATCAGGCCCCGCTGCCCAAGGCGTCCGCCTGGCACAGCATCAAACTGGTCGCTTGGTCGTTTTTAGGTATTCGTAGCCGCAGTGGCTACCAGGAAGATTTGGCCCGTGTGAATCCTTTGCACGTGGTCTTGGTCGGAATAGTTGGAGTCCTGTTTTTAATAGTAGGACTGATTGGTTTGGTCAATTGGGTCGTTGCCAAGTAGGGTGCAAGCTCGCTTTGGCAGCAGTACATGAGAATTTAGAAGGAATGGAGCAGAAATGAGTTCAACCACACACGGCACAACCCCGTATTACTTTGTGCCTGGCCCGTCGCGCCATCCGGCCATGGCCGCTTTGGGATTGTTCTTCGTCATTCTTGGCGCTGGCCAATGGGTCAATGGAGCCGAGTGGGGCAAGTTCAGCCTGTATGGTGGCTTGGCGCTTTGGTTGTTTGTGCTGTACCAGTGGTTCGGCGACGCGATCAGCGAAAGCCAGAGTGGCCAGTACGGTCACAAGATCGATCTGTCGTTCCGCTGGAGCATGAGCTGGTTTATTTTCTCCGAAGTGATGTTTTTCGGTGCCTTTTTCACAGCACTGTGGTGGGCACGTTCGCACTCGGTGCCCGCACTGGGCAGCCTTGAAAACGCGTTGCTCTGGCCCGACTTCAAGGCGGTTTGGCCCAGTCTGGCTGCCGGTGCTACGGCATCGCCTGCTGGCATTGTGGAACCTTTCACCACCATGGGCCCGTTCTGGTTGCCTACCATCAACACCGCGCTGCTGCTGACCTCTGGTGTCACGTTGACCATTGCGCACCACGCTCTGGTAGACAACAACCGCGGCAAGACCATTGGCTTCATGTGGATCACCGTGTTGCTGGGCTTCACCTTCCTGTGCGTGCAAGGTTATGAGTACTACCATGCGTACACCCTGTACAACCTGAAGCTTAGCTCCGGCATCTTCGGCTCTACCTTCTTTATGCTGACCGGTTTTCACGGTTTCCACGTGTTCGTGGGCATGTTGATGTTGCTGTTTATTACCCTGCGTTTGCAAAAAGGCCACTTCACGCCAGAGCGTCACTTCGGCTTTGAAGGCGCTGCCTGGTATTGGCACTTTGTGGACGTAGTGTGGTTGGGCCTGTACGTGTTGGTGTACTGGCTCTGATCCCGCGCATTGCGCAACAAAAAGGCACCGCTTGCGGTGCCTTTTTGATTGTGGCTAGGTGCCCTGTGGAATGCCGGTGGGGTGGATGATGCCCATCTTCCAGGCGATCAAAATGCAGACAAATAGCAAGATGGAGAATCCCACACGCAGCGCGAGCGCCCGCGCCATGCGTTTGGATTTTTCAGGTGCAGACTGTCCGCCGCGCAGCATGAACACCAATGCGACAGCAAGACTTCCGAGAATGGCCATGAAGGCCAGAGCAACAAGGTATGACATAGTGAGGATTATCCCGTGAATGCACGCCATCGGTGGCAACTGCTGACAGCCGCGGCCCTGCTCGGGGTGGTAGTGACAGCGTCGCTGGGGCGTTGGCAGCTTTCACGCGCAGCGCAAAAAGAAGCGCTGCAGGCGGCCATGGACAGCCAGCAAAGCAATTTTGTCGTGGATGTCGCTGCCTTGCGCGGCACTATCGATGCCACCCCACTGGTGCACCAACGCGCGCTGCTCAAAGGCACCTGGGTGCCCGAGCGCACGGTCTATCTGGACAATCGCCAGATGAACGCGCGGGTCGGGTTTTTTGTCATGACACCTTTGCAATTGGACGGCGGCGGTGCCATTTTGGTGCAGCGCGGCTGGGTGCCCCGACATTTTGACAACCGCAACGCATTGCCCGCAGTCATCACCCCGGCGGGCAATGTCCAAGTCGAGGGGCACATTGCCCCGCCCCCGTCCAAGCTATACGAGCCCGGTAGCCCGTCTGCGGGGCCAATCCGGCAAAATGTCGATTTGGTGGAATTTGCCGCCGAGTCGGGGCTGGCGCTGTTACCCGTGACCCTGCAGCAAACCGGTGCCGCCAGCGAAGGCGTGTTGCGCGAGTGGCCCGCCGTCAACCTCGGTGTGGACAAGCACTACGGCTACGCGTTCCAGTGGTTTGGCCTGTCGGCATTGATTGCCAGCTTGTATCTCTGGTTTCAGATTATTCGTCGATTTATTTTCCATCCCAAGGACCCATCCAACCATGTCTAGTGATAACCCCCGTGATGACCAACCTCTTGGCATGACTGTGCACGCCATGCCTTCGCCCGAGCAGGTCTCTACGGGGGAGGGCAAGCGCACGCGTATGGGTCGCCTAAAGATGTTGATGGTGTTTTTGGTATGTGCTGCACCGGTGGCCGCGTCGTACTTCACCTACTACGTGGTGCGCCCCGAAGGTCGCCGTAATTTTGGCGATCTGATTGACCCGCAGCGCCCTTTGCCCGATGTGCGTACGGTGGCATTGAACGGCGAGGAAGTGAACCTGCGCGCACTCAAAGGCCAGTGGCTGCTGATCACCGTGGCGGGTGGCGCATGCGATGTCACGTGCACCAACAACCTGTATTTGCAGCGCCAGTTGCGCGAGAGCCTGGGCAAAGAAAAAGACCGCCTAGACCGCGTCTGGCTGGTCAATGACACGGCACCGGTGGCCGATGCCCTGAAGCCCGCAGTCAAAGACGCCACGGTGCTGCAAGTGCCCGCAGCCCAGCTGGCCACGTGGCTGGAGCCCGAGCCAGGTCAGGCCTTGGGCGCACACCTGTATTTGGTCGACCCCCTGGGCAACTGGATGATGCGTTTCCCCGCAGACCTAACGATGGAAGGCGCCAAAAAAGCCAAGGTCGACCTGGAGCGCCTGATGCGCGCGTCCGCCTCTTGGGACAACGCCGGCCGTTGAGCCTGTAGTGACGACCATGCAAGCCTCGCTGTACGATTTGTCCCCTTTGCTGCGCGTGATGCTCACGGGCTTGGTGACGGCCATGGGCCCGCTCTTGTGGGTGGTTTTGCGCCACCGGCGCGCCACCCCGGTGGGGCGGTTGCGCGCGCTCACGCTGGTGACACTTTTCTTGACCTTCGATTTGGTCTTGTTTGGAGCTTTTACGCGCCTCACCGACAGTGGCCTGGGCTGCCCAGATTGGCCAGGTTGTTACGGCAACGCCAGCCCGGTCGGTGCTTTGGCGGACATCAGTGCCGCGCAGACCGCCATGCCCAGCGGCCCCGTCACCCACGGCAAAGCCTGGGTCGAGATGGTGCACCGCTACCTGGCAACGGGCGTGGGCGTGTTGATCATCGTGCTTACCGTTGCCACCTGGCTGGCGCGCAAGACGCGTGGCCCATTGCAAGCGCCCAATCCCTGGTGGCCCACCGCAACGCTGGTGTGGGTCTGCATCCAGGGGGCTTTTGGTGCGCTGACGGTCACCATGAAATTGTTCCCCGCTATCGTGACCCTGCATTTGCTGGGCGGGCTGCTCTTGCTGGCGCTGCTGGTGGTGCAAGCCGGTGCCATGGGGATGCGCGACACAGGAGCCAGACCAACGCTGTTGCCCACGGGCCTACGCGATGGATTGCTGTGGGGCCTGGTGTTGGTGCTGGTGCAGGCTGCATCGGGTGCCTGGGTGAGCACCAACTATGCCGTGCTGGCCTGCGCTGAGTTCCCGCAGTGCCAGGGCAGCTGGTGGCCCATGATGGATTTTTCACAGGGCTTTGCGCTGTGGCGGCCTCTGGGCTTCACCCCCACGGGTGAGCACATCAGCTTTCAGGCCCTCACCAGCATCCACATGGCACATCGCCTGCTGGCGGGGGTAACGCTGCTCACACTGGGGGCGTTGGCCACGGCACTGTGGAGACAAAGCGCGGTGAATTCCACGGTGTACAGTGCTTCCCGCTGGCTGGTGGGCCTGCTCGCCTTGCAGGCCGTGACCGGCATCAGCAATGTGGTGCTCGACTGGCCCTTGCTCGCCGCCGTACTGCACACAGGAGGCGCTGCCGCCTTGGCTGCCGTACTGGTGTGGCTGCTAACGATTACACGCGCGCAACCTGCTGCACAGAGCGCGCTTGACCTTTCACGGAGACTGACCGAATGACCGCCACTGTATCCACCGACGCGCCTTCGGTGCTGCGCCAGTTCCATGCGCTGACCAAGCCGCGTGTGATCCAACTGATTGTGTTTTGCGCGCTGATTGGCATGGTGCTGGCCGTCCCCGGTGCCCCGACCTGGCCGCAAGTCGGGCTGGCTGCGGTGGCGTGCGCGGGCATTTATCTGGTGGCCGGCGCGGCGGCAGCGTTCAACTGCATTGTCGAAAAAGGCATCGACGCCAAGATGAAGCGCACCGCGTGGCGGCCCACCGCGCGCGGCGAGCTCAGCGACACCCAAACGCTTCTCTTTTCTGCCGCACTGGGCGTCACCGGTTCGGTCATTTTGTATGTGTGGGTCAACCCGCTGACCATGTGGCTCACCTTTGCCACCTTCGTCGGCTATGCCGTGGTTTACACCGTCATTTTGAAACCGCTGACGCCGCAAAACATTGTGATTGGTGGTGCCTCTGGGGCCATGCCACCGGTGCTCGGCTGGGCGGCCATTCGCGGCGATGTGGGGCATGAGGCGATCATCCTGTTTCTCATCATCTTCTTGTGGACGCCGCCGCACTTCTGGGCGCTGGCGCTGTACCGGGTGGAGGATTACCGCAAGTCGGGCCTGCCGATGCTGCCCGTCACCCACGGCAGTGAGTTCACGCGCCTGCAAATCTTGCTCTACACATTCATTCTGGCTGCCGCCTGCCTGCTGCCGTATGTGGTCGGCATGAGCTCGTGGCTCTACCTGGCCGTGGCGGTGGTCTTGAGCGTGGGCTTTTGCTGGTACGCGTGGCGCTTGCGTCGCAACTATTCCGACCAACTGGCGCGCGAGACTTTTCGCTTTTCCCTAATCCACCTCAGCGCCTTGTTTGCCGCGCTGCTGCTGGACCATTACCTTTTGTAAGGCACCCATGTACCAACGAACTGCTATTAAATGGATAGCTGCCTGCGCAGTATTGGCGGGGGCTGCAGGCCTATTTGGCTCAATAAGTGGGTGTTCCGAGAGCAAGCCAGCCTTTGCATCCATTGACGTTACCGGGGCCGACTACGCCAAAGGCTTTGAGCTGACCGACCACAACGGCCAGGTGCGCCACCTGACCGACTTTGCCGGCAAGATCGTTGTCGTGTTTTTTGGCTACACCCAGTGCCCCGACGTGTGCCCCACGTCGATGGCTGAGCTGGCGGAGGTCAAAAAAGCGCTGGGAGCCAACGGCGACAAACTGCAGGGCATTTTTGTGACGGTGGACCCGGCCCGCGATACGCCCGCGTTGCTCAAGGCCTATATGGCCAACTTCGACCCCACCTTTCTGGCCATGACTACCTCGCCAGACCAGCTGACCGCGTTGGCCAAAGACTTCAAGGTGTATTACAAGAAGGTGGACGGCAAAACGCCCACCAGTTACACCATGGACCACTCCGCAGGTAGCTATGTTTTTGACACCCAAGGCCAGCTGCGCCTGTTCACCCGCTACGGCACGGGTCCTGCGGCGCTGACGGCCGATATCGGCCTGCTGCTCAAAGAAAACCACTGATTGTGAAAACCATGCCCTCCAACTTTGCCCTTCTGCTTATCGACATGCAACGGGGTTTGTGCGAAGGCGCTGAAGCCGCGTTCGAAGCCCAAGCCCTGGTCGTGCGCCTCAACGCATTGGCCAAAAAAGCCCGCGCCGCCAAAGTGCCGGTGCTGTGGGTGCACCACGAAGAAGCCGAAGGCGCGCTCGAACATGGCTCTGCGGGCTGGCAATTGGCACCGGGGCTGGAGACGGATGTGCGCGACATTCTGGTACGCAAGAGCACACCCGATGCATTTCTGCGGACCGGCCTGGAGCGCCTGCTCAAAACGCATGGCGTGGATGCGCTGGTGATTTGCGGTTTGCAAACCGAGTATTGCGTGGACACCACCACCCGCCGTGCTTTGGGGTTGGGCTTGCCGGTGGTGCTGGTGGCTGATGGCCATTCGACGCCCGACAAAGCGCACCTGTCAGCAGCGCAGATCATCCAGCACCACAACGCCACGCTGGCGGCTATGTCCAGCTTCGGCCCCCGGGTGCGACTGGTGGCCGCGGCCGATGTGGACTTTGGCGCTTAGTCCAGGCTAATACGCTGGCTGGTAATGATGCCGCCGAACAAAGCGGTATCCGCTTTCACCCGGTTGGCCAAGCCTTCGGCCGATGTGCCGACCA
>JBEEJM010000194.1:0-9245 GCA_041169205.1 Pseudomonadota bacterium
TCTGGGTCTGGCCCGGTGACCCTGCCAAAGCCGACCCGGCCACCATTCAACATTTGGAGTACCACGACAACCCCGAGTGGGCCTATGGCGGTGGGCTGTTCCACATCGCCTGCGACTACCGCCTGATGATCGACAACCTGATGGACCTGACGCACGAAACCTACGTGCACTCCAGCAGCATTGGTCAAAAAGAAATTGACGAAACGCCTTGCAAAACGGTGGTGGAAGGCGAGCACGTTGTCACCAGCCGATTCATGAGTGGCATCGAGCCACCGCCTTTCTGGAAGCTGGCCTTGCGGGGCAACCAACTGGCCGACGATGTGCCGGTGGACCGCTGGCAAATTTGCCGCTTTACGCCGCCCAGCAGCGTGAACATTGAAGTGGGTGTGGCGCACATGGGCCATGGCGGCTACGACGCGCCCAACGACAAAAAGGCCTACAGCGTGGTGATCGACTTCATCACACCCGAGACCGAAACCTCCATCCACTATTTCTGGGGAATGGCGCGCAAGTTCAATCCCAAGGACAAGGCGCTCACCGCCACCATTCGCGAAGGTCAGGGCAAGATTTTTAGTGAAGACCTGGAAATGCTGGAGCGCCAGCAAAAGAACTTGCTGGCCTACCCGGGCCGTGGGGTGCTTAAGCTCAACATCGACACCGGTGGCGTGCAGTCGCGCAAAATACTGGACCGCTTGATAGCAGAGGAAAAAGTATGACAAACACCGGCACGCTTACCGTGCGTGTCGCCCGCAAGGCGACGATTGCGACCGACATTTGCACCCTGGAACTGGAAACCACCGATGGCAGCGCGCTGCCCGCGTTTTCTGCCGGGTCGCACATCGATGTGCATTTGCCTGGGGGCATCACGCGGCAGTACTCGCTGTGCAACGATTCCAAAGAGACCCACCGCTACATGATTGGCGTGCTGCGCGACCCCGCCTCGCGCGGGGGCTCCAGCACCGTGCACGACGGTGTGAGTGAGGGGCAAACGCTGCAAATCAGCACGCCCAAAAACCACTTTCCCCTGGCCTCGGATGCCAAGCACAGCCTGCTGTTGGCGGGTGGCATTGGCGTGACGCCGCTGCTGTGTATGGCGGAGCGGCTGGCCATCATGGGCGCTGATTTTCAGATGCACTACTGCACCCGCTCCGAAGAGCGCACCGCGTTTATGCAGCGCATCCGCCAGTCCAGCTTTGCGCGCCAGGTGCACTTTCACCACGACGATGGTGCGGCCATGCAAAAGCTTGACTTGGCTGAACTGCTGGAGACGCCACAACTGGGCATGCACATTTATGTGTGCGGCCCCAAGGGGTTTATGGATGCGGCGCTCACGCTAGCGCGCGCGGCTGGTTGGCCCGCCCACCAGCTGCACTACGAATTTTTCGGTGCCGAGGTGGCCAAGTCCGACACCGACGCCAGCTTTGCCGTCAAGCTGGCCAGCTCGGGCCGCATCGTCCTGGTGCCGCACGACATGACCGTGGCACAGGCCTTGGCCAAGGCCGGGGTGGAGGTGCAAACCTCGTGCGAGCAAGGCGTGTGCGGTACCTGCTTGACCCGCGTGCTCGAAGGCGAGCCCGACCACAAAGACATGTACCTCACCCCCGAAGAGCAAGCCGCCAACGACCAGTTCACGCCCTGCTGCTCACGGTCCAAGACGCCCGTGCTGGTGTTGGATCTGTAGCCAATAGGCAGATACGGTGCCGGGCATCAGCCCGGCGGAGGGACATGCCATTTTTTGGTGACATCGCCGCTGCCATTGACGCTTTCGAGCGCCACGCCAAATCCCCAGAGGCGGGCCGTGTGTTTGAGCACCTCCAAGGTGCTGTCTCCCAGCGGACGGTCCTGGTACTGCGTGTGGCGCAACGTGAGTGTGCGGTCTCCGCGCAGGTTGACGTTCCAGGCCTGGATGTTGGGTTCGCGCGTCCCCAGGTCATATTGCAAAGAAAGTGAGTGGCGCAGCTCCCGATACCCCGTTTCGTCGTGAATGGCGGACACCTGTAGTTCGGCGAGTTTTTCGTCATCGTGCACGGCGAACAAGCGAAAGTCGCGCATCAATTTGGGACTCAAAAACTGACCGATAAAGCTTTCGTCCTTGTAGTTGCGCATAGCGTGGTCTAGAGTAGGCAGCCACGGCCGCCCCGCCATATCGGGGAACCAGACCCGGTCTTCCTCGGTGGGTGCATCGCAAATACGTTTGATGTCGGTGTACATGGCGAACCCCAGTGCATAGGGATTAATGCCGCTGTAGGCACGGTGGCCGACCGGTGGCTGAAAGATGACATTGGTGTGCGAACTCAGCCACTCCAACATCACGCCGTTGCTCAGGTGGCCATCGTCGTACAGGGTGTTGAGCAATTTGTGGTGCCAGAAAGTGGCCCATCCCTCGTTCATCACTTGCGTTTGACGCTGCGGATAAAAGTATTGGGCAATTTTGCGTACCAAGCGCACTACCTCGCGCTGCCAAGGCTCCAGCAGGGGCGCATTTTTTTCAATAAAGTACAGCAGATTCTCCTGTGGTTCGGAAGGAAACCGGACCACCTCGGGCGTGTCGTCAGTCTTATCCGCAGCCCTGGGCAAAGTGCTCCACAGTTCGTTGATCTGCTGCTGTGCGTAGGCCTCGCGCGCCTTTCGTTCGCGCAACTCCTGCGCCAAACTTTTTCTGCTGGGGCGACGATAGCGGTCAACGCCAAAGTTGGCCAAGGCATGGCATGAATCCAGCAGCGCCTCTACGGTTTCCAAACCATAGCGCTCCTCGCACTCGCTGATAAACCGCCGCGCAAACACCAAATAATCGATGATGGACGACGCGTCCGTCCACATCCGAAACAGGTAGTTCCCCTTGAAAAAACTATTGTGGCCATACGCTGCGTGGGCAATGACCAAGGCTTGCATGGCGGTCGTGTTTTCCTCCATCAAGTAGCTGATACAGGGGTCTGAGTTGATGACGATTTCATAGGCCAAACCCATGTGCCCACGCCGGTAGCGTTTGTCGGTGGCAATAAACTCTTTGCCGTAGCTCCAATGGCGGTAGTTGATGGGCATCCCCACGCTCGCGTAGGCATCCATCATCTGCTCGGCCGTGATGATTTCCAGTTGGTTGGGGTAAGTGTCCAGACCAAACCGTGCGGCCGTTTCACGAATGATGTCGTGGTACTGCTCAATGAGCTCAAAAGTCCAGTCGCTGGGGTCGGGCAGCGTTTGCGTTGCCCGCGCGGGCGCCGGTAGCGGCTCTTGCAGAGCCAACCGCACGCGGCGGTCGTTTCCCTGCGGAATCCGGGCCGGGTCATCCAAATGCCGATGCTCTGGCACATGCGACGCGGGCGTAGGCTGGAGAGGGCTCATGTGGCCTCTCCTTCCTTCTGAAACAGATCGCGGAATACGGGGTAAATTTGCTCCGGTTCCGTGACTTTGCGCATGGCGAAATTGGCGTGCTCGGCATCGAGTTTGACGTACTCTTCCCACAGGTTTTGCTCTGTCTCGGCGACTTGCACATAGGCAAAGTAGCGGCACACGGGCAGCAATTCGTTCTCCAGAAGTTCGCGGCAAAGATCGCTATCGTTGGTGAAATTGTCACCATCGCTGGCTTGTGCGCCATAGATGTTCCACGCGAGGGGTGAATAGCGTTGCTCAATGATTTTTTGCATCAACTCCAGTGCGCTGCTGACGACCGTGCCACCGCTTTCAGTGGCATGAAAAAACGTGTTTTCATCCACCTCTTGTGCTTGCGTGTGATGACGGATAAAAACGATGTCAATTTTTTCGTAATGACGCGACAGGAATAAATACAACAAGATAAAGAACTGCTTGGACAGGCTCTTGCGCTGCTCGTCCATCGAACCCGATACGTCCATCAGGCAGAACATGACCGCCTTGGCCGTGGGCACCGGGGTCTTCACGCGGCCGCGAAAACGCAGGTCTATCGGGTCCAGGAATGCAATCGATTTGAGGCGCAACTCCAAGCCTTCGATGGCCAGAAGCAGCGTTTGAATCTCTTCTGCGTGGCCTGTGGGGGCCGCCTGCAGTTCCGATAGCCGTTGTTTCAACTGTGCCAACTCGCGTCGCGCCGCTGCACCCAAAGCCAGCCTGCGCCCCAGCGCTCCGCGCATGGACCGCACGATGTGCAGGTTGCTGGGTGTTCCATCTCGGGTGTACCCGGCGCGGTGGGTCTTCCATTCGAGCGTTTCTCCAAGTTCGGTGCGCAGCAAGCGCGGCAAGGCTAACCCTTCGAAGAAGACTTTCATAAACTCTTCTTTGCTCAGCGTAAAAACAAAGTCGTCTTCGCCCTCGCCGGAATCGCTGGCCTCACCGCCACCACCGCCTTTGCCGCTCTCTTGCGGGCGTTGGATGCGGTCACCGCGCAGGTGGTCCTTGTTGCCGGGGTGCACCGAGTCACGCACGCCGCCTTTGCCGTGCTGAAACACCGGTTCGCTGATGTCTTTTTTGGGGATGGTGATGTTTTCAGCCTGTTCCAGGTCGCGGATGCTGCGGCCAGAAACCGCTTTGCGCACGGCATCGCGAATTTGTGCCTGGTGGCGATGCAAAAAGCGCTCCCGATTGCCAATGGACTTGTTTTTCCCAGCCAGGCGGCGGTCAACAATGTGCAGAGGCATGGAAATCCTTTGGAGTGAAGTCCTCAAGAACTCTTGCGCACACGCAAGTACCACTCACACAGCAGGCGTACCTGTTTGGCGGTGTAGCCTTTGGCCACCATGCGGGTGACGAAGTCCTCGTGTTTCTTGGCTTCATCGGCACTGGCCTTGGCGTTGAAACTAATGACGGGCAACAGTTCCTCGGTGTTGGAGAACATCTTTTTTTCTATGACGAGGCGCAGTTTCTCGTAGCTGGTCCAGGACGGATTTCTTCCCTGGTTGTTGGCACGCGCCCGCAGAACAAAGTTAACAATCTCGTTGCGGAAATCTTTGGGATTCGCAATGCCCGCAGGTTTTTCAATTTTTTCAAGCTCAATGTTCAAGGCCCCACGGTCGAACACCTCTCCCGTATCCGTATCACGGTATTCGTTATCCTGAATCCAGTAGTCGGCGTAGGTGACATAGCGGTCAAAAATGTTCTGCCCGTATTCGCTATAGCTTTCAAGGTAGGCCGTCTGAATCTCTTTGCCAATGAATTCAGCATAGCGCGGTGCCAGTGATTCTTTGATAAAACTGGTGTACTTCTGTTCTAGCTCTGCGGGCAGTTGCTCGCGTTCAATCTGCTGCTCCAGCACATACATCAGGTGCACCGGATTGGCCGCTATCTCGGCACTGTCAAAGTTGAACACTTTGGACAAAATTTTGAAAGCGAAACGGGTGGATACGCCCGTCATGCCTTCGTCCATACCTGCATAGTCCCGGTACTCATGGTAGCTCTTGGCACGCGGGTCGGTGTCCTTGAGACTCTCGCCGTCATAGACTTCCATCTTGCTGTAAATGCTGGAGTTTTCTGGCTCTTTCAGGCGCGTCAAAATGGCAAACTGGCTCATCATTTTGAGTGTTCCGGGTGCGCACTTGGCCTCGCCCAACGACGAGTCACGGATCAGCTTCTCGTAGATCTTGACCTCTTCGCTGACGCGCAGACAGTAGGGCACTTTGACGATGTAGATCCGGTCCAGGAACGCTTCGTTGTGTTTGTTGTTGCGGAAGGCTTTCCACTCGCTCTCGTTGCTGTGGGCCAGCACAATGCCGTCAAAGGGAATCGCACCAAAGCCTTCGGTCCCCTTGAAATTTCCCTCTTGCGTTGCTGTGAGCAAAGGGTGCAGCACTTTGATCGGGGCCTTGAACATTTCCACGAATTCCAGCAGGCCCTGATTCGCCAGGCATAAGCCACCGGAAAAGCTGTAGGCATCGGGGTCATCTTGGGAGAAGCTTTCTAGTTTGCGAATGTCCACCTTGCCAACCAGCGACGAAATATCCTGGTTGTTTTCGTCGCCCGGCTCCGTCTTGGCAATGCCAATTTGCTTGAGCGTGTTGGGGGTGCGCTTGACCACCTTGAACTGTCGGATGTCGCCCCCAAACTCATCGAGCCGCTTGACGGCCCATGGGGACAGAATGCGTTGCAGGTAGCGGGTAGGAATGCCAAAATTTTCAAGCAGGATGGGGCCGTCTTCGATGGCGTCAAAAAGCCCCAGCGGGCTCTCGTTCACGGGGGAGCCTTTGATGGCATAGAACGGTACCTGTTGCATCAGGTGTTTCAGCTTTTCGGCCAATGAGCTTTTGCCCCCGCCGACCGGTCCGAGCAGGTACAAAATTTGCTTGCGCTCTTCCAGCCCCTGTGCGGCATGGCGGAAATAACTCACCACCTGCTCAATGGCGTCCTCCATCCCATAGAAGTCGGAGAACGCGGGATAAATTTTGATCAGTTTATTGGCAAAGATGCGCGATAGCCGAGGGGTATTGCGGGTATCCAGCACGTGGGGCTCGCCAATGGCGGTGAGCATGCGTTCAGCCGCCGTGGCGTAGGCCAAAGGGTTGCGTTTGCATTCGGCCAAATACTCGTCCAGCGTAAGCTCTTCTTCGCGGCTACGAGCGTAACGGGCTACATAGTTTCCAATCGCGTCCATAAGACCTCCTGGATGCAAAAACAACCTTTAACACCAAGTGCGGCACTGCTGTAAATCAGTATAGACCTCGGAACGGACTGCGTCCAACCGGCCACCTATGCCCTTGCAGTATAGAAACGGGCCCCTGTGTGTAGGCGGATAAATGTCACGTTGTGATGGCGTATTTTTCGGGATAGGTCCAGCCGCACTGGGCCGCTAAACTTGCAGCATGAACTTTACCGACATGCTGCGCAATGCCGAGCGCCAAAACGGCTCCCTTTTGTGTGTGGGGCTGGACCCCGAGCCCGCCAAGTTTCCGGCGGGCCTGCAAGGCGACGCCAGCAAGATTTATGACTTTTGCGCGGCCATCGTCGATGCCACCGCCGACTTGGTGATTGCCTTCAAGCCGCAAATTGCCTACTTTGCCGCGCACCGCGCCGAAGAACAGCTTGAGCGCCTGATGGAGCACATGCGCCGCACCGCGCCCCAGGTGCCCATCATCTTGGACGCCAAGCGTGGCGACATTGGCAGCACGGCCGAGCAATACGCCAAAGAGGCGTTCGAACGCTACGGGGCCGATGCGGTCACGCTGTCACCCTTCATGGGGTTTGACTCGGTGCAGCCGTATTTGAAGTACCACGGAAAGGGCGCATTTTTGCTGTGTCGCACCTCCAACCCCGGCGGCGATGATTTTCAGCCGCAGCGGCTGTTAGATGTACCCGGTCAGCCAACTCTGTACGAGCACATTGCCGCGCTGGCGCAAGGCCCTTGGAACCTCAACGGCGAGCTGGGCTTGGTGGTGGGTGCCACCTACCCCGCAGAGATTGAGCGTGTGCGCGCAGTCGCACCCACCGTGCCGCTGCTGATCCCCGGCGTAGGTGCGCAGGGCGGTGATGCGGTGGCCACGGTCAAGGCCGGTTACCGCGTATCGCAAGGCGTGACCACCGCGCCGATTGTGGTGAACTCGTCGCGTGCCGTGCTGTATGCCTCGGGTGGTGCCGACTTTGCCCGGGCCGCACGCGCAGCAGCCACAGCCACCCGCGACCAGCTGCAAGCGGCCAAAACATGATCGACCTCTATACCGCCGCAACCCCCAACGGGCACAAAGTGTCGATTGCGCTCGAAGAGCTGGCTTTGCCTTACGAACTCAAGGTGCTGGACTTGGCCAAAGGCGAGCAAAGGTTGCCCGCGTTTTTGGCCATCAACCCCAATGGCCGCATACCGGCCATCGTGGACCGCTCTGAAGTGCCGGGGGAAGATGACTTTGCGGTGTTCGAGTCGGGTGCCTGTTTGATGTACCTGGCCGAAAAGACTGGGCGGCTGATGCCCTCGGATGCCAAGGGCCGCTCCCGCGTGATCCAGTGGCTGATGTTCCAGATGGGCGGCATCGGCCCCATGATGGGCCAGGCCAATGTGTTTTATCGTTACTTTCCCGAAAAAATCCAGCCTGCCATTGACCGCTACCAGGGCGAGAGCAAGCGCTTGTTTCGCGTGCTCGATGGCCACCTGAAAAACCACGAGTATTTGGCGGGGGACTACTCCATCGCCGACATTGCCAACTGGGCCTGGGTACGCACGCACCGCTGGTCGGGCGTCGACGTGGATGACTTGCCGCACCTGCAACGCTGGCTCGCCGCTATCCGTGCGCGGCCCGCAGTACAAAAAGGCATTGAGATGCCGCCGTCCAAAATGGACCTCACCCGCGATGGAGAGGCCAAGGCCAAAGAGTTTTCAGAGCAGGCCCGCACCATGGTAGAAATGGGACAGTCTCGTCAGTAGCCTTTCACAGGAGTTCGACCATGAAACTGTATATCGCCCCCCGCGCGCCCAGTCCCCGGCGCGTGATGATGTTCATGGTGGAGAAAAACATCACCGGCATCGACCTGATCAATGTTGACCTTAACGCGCAGGAGCACAAAGGCGAGGCCTACCGCGCCAAGAGCCCGCTGGCCAAGGTGCCCGCGCTGGAGCTGGACGACGGCCGCGTGCTTTCTGAGACCCGCGCCATTTGCACCTACCTCGAAGGTCTGTACCCTGAGCCCAATCTGATGGGCGTGGACGCGGAAGAGCGCGCCTTCATCGAGATGGCCGACCGCCGCGTCGAGCACTATTTGCTCGCAGGCATTGCCAACACCGTGCGCCACACCCATCCCGGTTTGGCACCGCTGGAGCAGCCGCAATTCCCCGACTTTGGCCACTCCCAGGCACAAAAAATGCGCGAGATTGCCCAGTGGTTTGACCAGATGCTGGAGCGCCAACCCTGGATGGCGGGCGACCGGTTCACCGTGGCCGACATCACCGCGTTTTGCGCCATCGAGTTTGCCAAGCTGATGCATTTCAACCCCGGCAAAGAAGGCATGCCTGCCCTGCAAGCCTGGCGCGACCGGGTGGCCGAGCGGCCCAGCGCCAAAACGCGCTGAAGCGTTTACACCGGGTAAAGGTTTGTAAGGCTGCTTGGGAAAGCGGCAACCCCTGAATATCCTCGGGCCCTTAGTTCAACGACGGTGTTGGACACGGCCGTAGGGATATTCATGCAGGAATGCGAAGTTGAAGAGGTGATACCCACCAAACTCGTGCTGTCGGTCATCGCGGCCGCGGCACTTTCGGCCTGCGGGGGTGGTGGTGGCAGCGCAGCGGCAGCACCCTATGTGGTGGTTCCCGTGGCCGGGCGCACGGTGGCGTTGGCCAGCGCGGGCTACACCTACCCCAC
>JBEEJM010000195.1:0-2555 GCA_041169205.1 Pseudomonadota bacterium
TATCTGCCAACAATGCAGAGTCGATACACCGCTATCTGTTAATCGACATGGCCGCAGCGCAAGGTATACGATTAGATGTATTTACGCGATTGACGACCACAGCTACTGATCTATTGGCTCAGCAGATATGCAACTGGTGACCTGGGACGTAAGCGCCCAGCAAACCCATCTTGAATGGACACCCGTTATCTCGCAAGATCGTGTGCACGCAAACCATCGTGGACACCATGCTCAAAGAATCAGAGATTTCCGGATACTCGCCCCGTCGTACCCACCGTACCTACACGCCCGGGTTCAAAGCCGAACTGGTGGCGGCTTGCCAGCAGCCTGGTGCCTCCATCGCGGCATTGGCAGGGCAACACGGGATGAACGCCAATGTGCTGCACCGCTGGCTCAAGGAGCATCAGCGAGACGGATGCCACCGCCTGGTAGCGCAGCACCTGCCCAACACCCCTGCGCTTCCCCCATTCGTGCCAGTTCAATTGTCCGCGCCGCCCCCTGTGGCGAAAGGGCAGGCGATCAGAATAGAAGTGCGCAAGGGCGCACTGACAATGGCCGTGACCTGGCCCGTGTGCGCCATGGCTGACTTTGCCAGCTGGACCACAGCCGTTCTCAAATGATCCGCATCGATGCGGTGTGGCTTGCCACCGCCCCCATGGACATGCGCGCGGGCACCGACACCGCACTAGCGCGCGTGGTCGCCGTCTTTGGCGCAGCCCACCCGTATCCCGGCGCGTGTCAAGGTAGTTGTCGCCTGATTCATGCAGCCAACTGCTGAATAGGGTTTTCCGTGGGGTGCTCCAAGATGATGGAGTCGCGCTCTGGGTTGAGAGTGACCGGCCCCATGGGTTGCCAGTTACGCGTATGGCGTGACCAGCGAGCCGGATTGCGCCCTTTTGCTCTTGTGTACAAGGCATGGCGGGCCGCAAGAATGGTGTGATCTTGACCGGTATGGCGCTGCTGGGGCGACACATAGCGGATGCCACTGTGTTTGTGCTCCACGTTGTACCAGTGCACAAACGCAGCCCCCCAGTCGCGCGCAGCCTGTAGCGTCTCAAAGCCTTTGGCAGGAAACTCGGGGCGATACTTGGCTGTGCGAAACAGCGACTCCGCATAGGCGTTGTCATCACTGACCCTAGGACGTGAGTACGAGGGTTTGACGCCCAGCCAATCGAGCATGGCCAACACCGTCGTGGCCTTGAGCGTGGAGCCGTTGTCGCCATGCAATACCGGCTTCACAGTGAGTGCAGCGATGCCCTCGGCCAGTGCTGTGCGGCGTACCAGGTGCACAGCATGGTCGGATGCGTCGTTGGCATGCACTTCCCAGCCCACAATCTTGCGGCTGTACAAATCCAGAATCAGGTACAGGTAGAACCAACGACCCACCACGGTCGCTGGCAAATACGTCATGTCCCAGCACCAGACCTGGCTGACGGCGCTGGCGATGTGGGTGGTGGGCTGGCGTTTGGCACGCGGCACCTTGGCGCGTCCCCGGCGGGCTGTTTGCCCGTGTGCGCGTAGCACTCGTGCAAATGTAGACTCGCTGGCCAGGTACACGCCCTCATCCGCCAGCATGGGCACGATGCGCGCTGGCGGCACGGCTGCAAAACGCGCCTCGTTGGCCACGCTGAGCAGCTTGGCGCGCTCGTCTGGGCTCAGGGCATGGCTGGGTATGGGGCGCACCGCCTTGGGCCTGCCATCCCCCTTGCTCAGGCCCTCGCGCGCATTCCAGCGCTGTAGGGTGCGCTCGTCTATGCCGGCCACCTCGCAGACCTGTTCCAGGCGTGCTCCGGCATCACGGGCGGTCTGAATGTCTTGGGCCAAACTACGGCGATCTTCGATGAGGATCATGCGTCCTCGCCCTTGTTGTAGATCGCCGCGACTTTTTTTGACAGCACCAGCAGCGCTGCCGTTTCGGCCAGTGCGCGGTCTTTGCGCAGCAGCTCTCGTTCGAGTTCTTTGATGCGTTTGCGGTCTTGGCGTGTGGCCTGCGGGCTGGCACGCGCATCTTGGGGTTCAGTCAGTGCCGTGGTGGCACTGGCACACCACTGCTCCAACTCAGTCGGGTAGATGCCTTGCGCACGGCACCAGGCGTTCTTGTCCACCTCCGACAGTGCGGCCGTGGTGATCACGGCCTGCAATCTGGCTGGCGCAGTCCATGCCCGCCCTCGGGCGGGCATGGACTGAATCTCTGCTCTCCAGCGGTGCAGTGTTCCTGATGCAATGCCAACTTCCTTGGAGACCAACTCCAGTGCTGCGCTCTCAGGCGGCAACAGCCGAGCGACTGCCCGGTCTTTGAATGATTGTCCGTAACGTGCCACAAATGTCCTTCATCGCCGCCCCCGGGTTCTTGGTTCTAAGGAGGCGACAACTATTGTGACGCGGGGGGGTACATCGTCAAGGGCTTTGTGTTGGATGACGCACGCCTGAAGAACCCCGGTAAGGGGCGCGATTATTTTGACGAACTGTCGCGACGTCTGCAAGACATCCGCACCAGCGAGCGGCGTTTTATCAGAAAATTACCGACATCTACGCGACCAGCGCCGATTACGATG
>JBEEJM010000196.1:0-7482 GCA_041169205.1 Pseudomonadota bacterium
ACCGGGGTTTTGGGCAACTCCGCACGGAACTCAATCACCTTGGGTTGCTTGTATCCCGTCAGGTTGTCTTTGCAGAAGGCGCGTACGTCGGCTTCGCTCAGGTTGGGGTCTTTTTTGACAATCACCAGCTTGACGGCTTCGCCCGACTTGGCATCGACCACCCCCACACAGGCGCATTCCATGACACCCGGTATCTGACCCACCACGTCTTCGAGTTCGGTCGGAAAGACATTGAAACCGCTCACCAAAATCATGTCCTTCTTGCGGTCCACAATTTTGAAGAAGCCATGGGCATCGACCACACCAATATCGCCGGTCTTGAAATAGCCGTCCGGTGTCATGACTTTGGCGGTCTCGTCAGGGCGCTGCCAGTAGCCCGCCATGACCTGTGGCCCTTTGATGGCGATTTCGCCGGACTGGCCCGCAGGGACTTCCACGCCATCGTCGTCCAGCAGCTTCATGTAGGTGCTGGGCAGTGGTACGCCAATGGTGCCGGTATAGCCTTTGGCGGTGACCACATTGCAGGTGGCCGACGGCGAGGTTTCGCTCAGGCCATAGCCTTCGCAGATGGGGCAACCGGTTTTTTCGAACCACAACTTGGCAACGCTGCTTTGCACGGCAGAGCCTCCGCCTACAGACACCTTCAAATAGCTCCAGTCCACGCTGCCAAAATCAGGGTGGTTGGCGAGCCCGTTGAACAGCGTGTTGACGGCCGGAAAACTGTGAATGGTGTGTTTGGACAATTCTTTGAGCATTCCCGAAATGTCGCGCGGATTGGCAATCAGAATCAGCTTGCCGCCCGTGCGCATGGACAGCATCATGCCCACGGTGAACGCGAAGATGTGGTACAGCGGAATGGCACAAACGCCCGTGGGCTGCTCGCCAGCGGGTATCTTTTGCATGACGGGGTCGTTCCAAGCCTCGGACTGCAACACGTTGGCAACCACATTGCGATGCAACAGCACAGCGCCCTTGGACACACCCGTGGTGCCGCCGGTGTACTGCAGCACCGCCACATCGTCGGCCTTGCTGACCTGCTTTTTAAAGGGTGCTTTGGTGCCGAGTGCGATGGCTTCATTGAAGCGCACGGCACCGGGCAGGTTGTAGGCGGGAACCATCTTCTTGACGTTGCGCACCACGTAATTGACGATGGCACCTTTGAGCAGACCCAACTGGTCGCCCATGGCGCACAGCACCACGTGCTTGACCGGGGTGGCGGCGATGCATTTTTCCAGCGTAGTGGCGAATGTCTCAATGACGACGATGGCCTTGGCCCCCGAATCCTTGAGCTGGTGCTCTAGCTCGCGCGCGGTGTACAAGGGGTTGACGTTGACCACCACCATGCCAGCCCGCAAGATGCCCGCCACAACCACCGGGTACTGGGGCATGTTGATCATCATGATAGCGACGCGGTCACCCTTGACCAGCCCCAGGCTCTGCAAGTAGGCCGCAAAGGCCTGGCTCAGGCTGTCGGTCTGGGCGTAGGTGATGTCCTTGCCCATGAAGCTGTAAGCCACCTTTTTGGCGTGCTTCTGGAAGCTTGCTTCCACCAGGTCGACCAACGATGTGTACTGGCTGGTATCAACGTCTGAGGGTACCCCGGGCGGGTAACTTTTCAGCCAAACGCGTTCTGTCATATTGTGTCTCCGCAGCGCAAATGCCGCTCACGCATTGTTACAGCGTTAGCTGCCGCTGCGTCTTTGTGTTTTCCCTATACACCGACAACAGCGCTCACGCCTTGAGTGCACCCAATACTTCGTCGAGCATCTTTTTGGCATCGCCAAACAGCATGCGGTTGTTTTCTTTGTAGAACAAAGGATTGTCGACACCGGCATAGCCCGAGGCCATACTGCGCTTCATCACGATGGAGGTCTTGGCATGCCAGACTTCCAGCACCGGCATACCGGCAATCGGACTACTCGGATCGTCCTGGGCCGACGGGTTCACGATGTCGTTGGCACCAATGACCATCACCACGTCGGTCTTGGCAAAGTCTTCGTTGATTTCTTCCATCTCAAAAACGATGTCGTACGGCACTTTGGCCTCGGCCAGGAGCACATTCATGTGACCCGGCATACGCCCTGCCACGGGGTGAATGCCAAAGCGGACATTCACGCCGCGTTCCCGCAGTGTGCGGGTGATCTCGAACACCGTGTGCTGGGCTTGGGCCACCGCCATGCCGTAGCCGGGCACGATGATGACGCTTTTAGCGTCACGCAGCAGCTCGGCGGTCTCACTGGCGTTGACCGGCACCACCTCGCCCGCAGGCTGGGCAGCTCCACCTGCTGCCTTGGGGGCCGCACTAGTGGTACCGAAACCACCGGCAATCACACTGATGAAGCTGCGGTTCATGGCGTTGCACATGATGTACGACAGAATCGCACCGCTGGAGCCCACCAAGGCACCCACGACGATCAGCAGATCGTTGTTCAGCATGAAGCCCGTGGCCGCCGCCGCCCAGCCGGAGTAGCTGTTGAGCATGGACACCACCACCGGCATATCGGCGCCACCAATGGCCATGACCATGTGGACACCAAACAGCAGCGCCACAACCGTCATCACAACGATAGGCACGATGGCATCGTCTACGCTGTGCGCGTTCATGAAGGCACGGCCAAACCAGATCACGACCAGCAAGCCGGTCAGGTTCATCCAGTGCCTGCCGGGCAGCAACATCGGGCTGCCACCTATGCGGCCCGAGAGTTTGCCAAACGCGATGACCGATCCGGCAAACGTTACGGCGCCAATAAACACGCCCACATAAATTTCCATCTCGTGAATGGACTTGGCCGCGCCTGTGAGGCCTTTGGACGCTTCTGGATCAATAAAGGTGGCCACACCGACCAATACGGCCGCCATACCCACCATGCTGTGCATCAGGGCCACCAGCTCAGGCATTTGTGTCATCTGCACCGTACGCGCGGCATACACGCCGATCAGGCCACCCACCAACATCGCGCCCACGACCCACGGAATTCCCGCAACACTAACTTGAGGCCCCAGCACCGTGGCCAGCACCGCAAGCGTCATGCCGATCATGCCGTAGAGGTTGCCACGCAGCGCCGTTTTTTGATCGGACAAGCCGCCCAAACTCAACACAAAAAGAATGGTCGCCCCGATATAGGAGACGGTAACTAATTCAGACATTGCGCGTCTCCCTTATTTACGAAACATGGCCAGCATGCGCTGGGTGACGGCAAAACCGCCGAACATGTTGATGGCGGTTAGCACGATGGCGGCTGCGGCCACCCAGGTGATCAGGCTGTTGGGCCGACTAAGTGCATTGGCCATCGGCGAAATCTGCACCAGCGCACCAATGGCGATGATGCTGCTGATCGCATTGGTCACGCTCATCAGCGGCGTGTGCAAGGCCGGTTTGACGTTCCACACCACCATGTAGCCGACAAAACAGGCCAGTACAAACACCGTGAAGTGCGACATGAACTCTTTGGGTGCGTTGGCGCCAATGAGCCAAAACAGCGCTGCTGCCACACCAAAGGTGATGGCCAGTTTATTACCCGGCATCGGTTCGCTCGATGCGCCGTGGCTTTTTTTGGCAGCAGCAGAGACCATCGGTTTGGCCGCAGCCGCAGCGGGTGCTGGCGGCAGCTTGGGTGCAGGGGCAGGCCAAGTAATGCTGCCTTGGTTCACGACCGTCAGGCCGCGAATAGCATCGTCTTCCATATTGACATTGATGACACCGTCTTTGGTTTTGCACAGCTCTTCAGCCAGACGAAACAGGTTGGAAGAATACAGCGTGGAGGACTGCGTCGCCAGGCGAGATGCCAAGTCGGTGTAGCCCACGATGGTTACGCCGTGTTTAACGACCGACTGGCCAGGTTCGGTCAGCTCGCAATTGCCGCCCTGCTCGCCCGCCATATCAACGATGACGCTGCCGGGCTTCATGCTGCGCACCATCTCGGCGGTAATCAGCTTGGGCGCGGGCTTGCCTGGAATCAGCGCCGTGGTGATGATGATGTCTACTTCGCGAGCCTGCTTGGCATACATCTCGCGCTGGGCCTGCAGGAAGCCTTCGCTCATGACCTTGGCGTAGCCGCCGCCGCCGCCGCCTTCTTCCTCGTACTCCACCTTGACGAATTCGCCACCCAGGGATTTGACCTGGTCGGCTACTTCGGCGCGGGTGTCATTGGCGCGCACGATGGCACCCAGGCCAGCGGCAGTACCAATCGCGGCCAAACCGGCCACGCCAGCACCCGCGACGAACACTTTGGCCGGCGGAACTTTGCCCGCAGCGGTAATCTGACCGTTGAAAAAGCGGCCAAAGGCATTGGCAGCCTCAATGACGGCGCGGTAGCCCGTGACGCCGGCTTGGGAGGTCAACGCGTCCATCTTCTGGGCGCGGCTCAACATGCGAGGCAGCGCGTCGATGGCCAGCACGGTTACTTGTTTGGCGGCCAGTTGCTGCATCAGTTCAGGGTTTTGCGCAGGCCAGATGAAACTGATCAGCGTGGTGCCTGCGTGCATCAGCGCCACTTCGTCTGCAGAAGGCGCGCGCACTTTGAAAACAATGTCGGACTGGGTCCAGAGCTCGGTCGCAGACGCTACGACCTCGGCACCGATTTCTCGGTAAGCGTCATCACTGAAGCTCGCATGCTCTCCAGCGCCAGACTCAACACAAACCCTAAAGCCCAGCTTGATGAGTTTTTCGACCACGGCGGGAACGGTGGCAACCCGCTTTTCGCCCGCAAAAATTTCCCTCGGAACCCCAATACGTTGTCCAGGTGCGGCGGCAATATCGGTCTGCATGGATCGACTCCTCGTTTTAAATTCTTGGATGTATGCGTCCCCGTCCAGAGCAGTAAGCTTCAAGACAGGTCGGCGGCAACTTTAACTGAATTTCAATGGGCTTCCAGGCCCCTTCGGCCGCCAGCGTCCCCATTTAAGAAACCGGAAGGCTGGCTTTCGTCCCCATAATTCGCCATGAACACACGATGGAAACCCAGCACGACGGTGGCCGCCGTCATTGAACAGGACGGCCGCTTTCTTCTTGTGGAAGAGCATACCCCAGAGGGTTTACGCCTCAACAACCCGGCTGGACACCTCGATCCTGGCGAATCGCCCGCTGCGGGATGCGCCCGCGAAACACTTGAAGAAACGGCCTACCAATTCACACCCATGGCCCTGGTTGGTATCTATTTGTCACGATTCTTACGGCCGGCCTCCAATAACTCTGGGGCCACTGGGGAAGACATCACCTACCTGCGTTTCGCCTATTGCGGCACGCTCGGCGCGTTTGACGCAGCCCGCACGCTGGACTGCGGCATCGTCCGCACCCTATGGCTGACTCCTGAGGAGGTGCGTGCCTCCGTCGCGCGCCACCGCAGTCCGTTGGTGGTGCAGTGCATGGAAGACTATTTGCGTGGGCAGCGTTACCCGCTGGAACTGGTCACCACGGACGCATCCGTGTTCGTGGCTTGACCTTACTCTGAACCCGCACCCACAGGGTTGGGTTGGCGTTTCTCCACCGCAAAACGCACCAGCGCTGCCGTGCGAAACACCCCGTGGGCAAACTTGCCATAGGGCAAGGTAACAAACAGCGCCATCACCGCGCCCAGGTGCCCTGCCAATAGCGACGGCAATGCAGGGGTTGCACGCGCCAACCACAAAGCCAAACCGGTCGCGCTGGTGACAAACAGCAGGGCAATGAACCCCAGATCCATCGGTTTTTGCTGTGCATCGCCATGCGCCGGGTCACGCCGCAGGTTCAGGCGCCACAGGCCTAGCGTGCCCATCAGCAGGCTCACGCCACCCACAACCCCCAACAATTTGGGTAGGCTGGGCAGGTCGTAAGGCGCTTGCCAGCCGAACGCATAGTGGTACACCGTGGCCACGCTGGTGGCCGCAAAGCAGAGCAAAAAGCCGTACATCGTGAGGTGGTGGGCACGCCTTCGCGCATGGGTCCAGGCGTCGTCTTCGTTGTTGCAGCCCTGTCCATGGCCACCGTCCAGGTATTTCAGGGTGGCAGCCGCGTGCACCGCCTCCAACGCTGCCGACCGATCCACCGGTGCACCACTGGTGGCGGGGGTCACGTCGCACCAGAACCTGCGCACGCCCAGTCCCAGCGCCAGCGCCACCCACAGAAACACCGGCGCAAACAATGCCACCAGCAGGTTGTGGGGAAATACTGCGTAAAAATCACCCGAAGGCGGCGCACCCCACAAGCTACCGTTAAGCGCCAGGGCCAGCAGCAAAAACACACTCAAACCACCAGCCAGGGCCAAGGCCAGCGTAAGGCCATTGCGCCGGTAGAGCGCACCCAACGCGGGCGGCCAGGCGTAGTCGGTGTAGGTTTGGCCGCGCACCTGAGCCATGGCCTGCGGCACGTTGACGGCAAATTCGTGTGGCGGCGCGTACTGGCAGGCGTGCAGGCAGGCCCCACAGTTGTGGCACAGGTTGGCCAGAAAGTGGATGTCCGCCTTGTCAAATTCCAGCCTGCGCGTCATGGCCGGAAAGACTGCACAAAAACCCTCGCAATAGCGGCAGGCGTTGCAAATTTGCATTTGCCGGGCGACCTCGGTTTCGCCATTACCCAATGCCACCGCCTGGGCCGCGAGTGCTTCAAGCTGGCGCATGGCTTGCTCCTGATTTCATAGCGGCTAGGGCAGCCTGCACGCCGGCTATACGGCCAAAAGCAGTGCCAATCGACATACCGACACCGGCGGTGTAGCCTTTGCCCAGCACATTGCCGGCCATCATCTCTCCGGCGACAAACAGGTTGGCGCTGGCCTGTCCGCCAAAGCGCACCGCAGCCGTCTGATCGGTTTTCAGGCCCAGGTAGGTGAAGGTCACGCCGGGCTTGAGCGCATAGCCATAAAACGGCGCGGTATCGATGGGCCGCGCCCAGTGGGTTTTGGCGGGCAACAACCCGCTGGTGCGGCAATCGTCCAGCGCGGTATGGTCAAAGACTCCGGGCTGGCACGCGGCGTTGTAGCCGTTGAGCGTGTGCATAAAAGCGTCCACGTCCAGGCCCAGCTGCTGCGCCAACACGGGCAGGCTATCGGTTTTGACCCCAGGGAACACGGGCGGCATGAAGCGCCCCACCGCCTTGGCATCGATGATGGAGTAGGCCACCTGCCCCGCTTGCTGGGCCACTAGACGGCCCCAGATGGCGTAGCGCTTGGGCCAGAAGTCTTCGCCTTCGTCATAAAAGCGCTGCGCCTCGCGGTTGACCACCACGCCCAGCGACACGCAGTCGATGCGGGTGCAAATACCACCGTCGTACAGCGGTGCCCGGGCGTCGATGGCCACCATGTGAGCCTGGGTGGCGTCTCCAATGGCATCCGCCCCTGCGTCGAGCAAATATCGCAGCAGCGTGCCCTGGTTGTAGCGGGTTCCACGCACGATGAAGTTGTCCGCAGGCCACTCGCCACGGTCGTTCTGGCCCCAGGCCTCGCGCAGCCAGGCACGGTTGGACTCAAATCCGCCACAGGCCAGCACGCAGGTTTTGGCGGCAATGCGTTC
>JBEEJM010000197.1:0-8160 GCA_041169205.1 Pseudomonadota bacterium
TGTGGGCCATGCCCGTGCAGCGCCCCTACAACCCCAATGCCAAGCGCATTGCCGAGTTGATGCAAGCCGACCTGGCCAAAGTCGGCGTCAAGGCCGAGATTAAGAGCTTTGAGTGGGGCGAGTACCGCAAGCGCATGCAGGCGGGCGAGCACCAGATGGGCATGCTGGGTTGGACCGGTGACAACGGTGATCCAGACAACTTCCTGCACACCTTGCTGGGTTGCGACTCTGCCAAGAGTGGCGGCTCCAATGTCGCCAAGTTCTGCTACAAGCCCTTTGACGATTTGGTGGTCAAGGCCAAAACCGTGACCAACGTCGCCGAGCGCACCAAGCTGTACGAAAAAGCCCAGGTGATCTTCAAGGAGCAGGCGCCCTGGTTCACCATTGCCCATGCCGTGCAGCTCAAGCCCGTGCGCAAAGAAGTAGTCGACTTCAAACTCAGCCCCTTTGGTCGCCATACCTTCTATGGTGTAGACATCAAGTAATCCACAGACCATGCAAAAATCAAAGGCCGGTGAACGTCATCGCCTGCTGGTGTTTGCGGTGGTCTATGCCTGTACCTGGCTACTTACCTGGTACTCCGCCCGTGTGTTTGAAACCATGGGCGTGGTCAGCCTGTGGTACTTGCCTGGAGGCCTGCGGTTTTTTTGCCTACTGCTGCTAGGCCCGACCGGCGTGTTGGTGGAAATTTTCACCGCACTGGTTTTGCTGTTGCTGCAAACCGGGCTATCCAACACACCCTCACCCGGCCTAGGGTCCTCCGAATTCTGGTGGGCTGCCTACAACCTGTTGGCATTTCCACTGGCATATGCTGTGCTGGTATTGCCCTTGCGTTGGAGGGTGCGTGCCGCGTTGGATTTCTCTCACCCGGTTCACAACGCTTTGTTCCTCTTAGCGGCATTGGGGGCGGCCGCGCTGGCTGCGGCAGCCGGTACTTTTAGCCTCGTGTCCACGGGTGTCGTTGCACCCAACCAATCCACCGAGCTGTTTTTCAGCTGGTTGACGGGCGACTTTATTGGCATCATCACCCTGGCCCCGCTGCTGTGGGTTGTTGCATCACCCAAGGTCTTGTATTGGCTGCAACAGGGCACCTGGCCGTTGCCGCAGCTACACGGCAAAGCGCCACAACATCGGCGCACCTACCAAGACACCACGCTGGTCGTGGCACTGGCCCTCTTGCTTATTTATGGGCTTCCGCAACTCTTGGGCATCACCCAAGTGTCCCCCATGGTGACCTTGTTGCTGCTCTTGCCACTGGCGGGTTTAACGCTGCACTACGGCCTTCGCAGTGCCGTGCTGGCCATCGTGCTGCTGGACAGCGGTCTGGTCGTCAGCGTGGCGTTGCTCCAGCAGCGCCAATGGGCACTTCAGTACCAATTGGTGATGATCGCCATTGCCCTGGTTGGGCTGTGGCTCGGTGGTGCGGTCGAGGCCAACAAGCGTGTCATGGCGCGCCTGAAAGACTTTTCCATCGTATCCAACGACCTGTTGTGGGAGACCGATTCCCGGGGTGCACTCACCACCAGCGGGCGTTTGGCACAACAACTTGCGCTAGAGCCCGGTGTTTCCTGGTCTGCATTGCTGAAAAGCATCTCGCAACCCCACATGGACGCGCTGGAGAAAGCCTTGTCTCAACGTGAACCCTTTCATCGCCTGGAAATCGCCCTTCAACAAGGCACTGCGTCGCGCCGCTGGTTCAGCATCAATGGTCTGCCGCTTTGGAATGACAATGGCGAACGCAATGGCTACCGGGGCACCGCCACCGAAGTCACCGACGCCGTAGAAGCCAGGGCATTGCTCAGCAACTACAACCAGGAGCTACTCACCCAGGTCGCGCAGCGCACCCACGAATTGACGCGCAGCCACAGCGAGCTGGCCATCAAGGAGCAGCATTTGCAGGTCTTGCTAACTGCGGCACCTGTGGGAGTACTGGAGCTCGACAGCCAAGACCAGTGCCACTACCTTAACGAGAACGGTTGCACACTGCTGGGCATCACCCAGGAAGAAGCCCGAGGGCGCAATCTGCGTGAATTCATAGACCCCAACGATCGCGATCGCGTGGCCCAAAGCTGGAGCGATGCCTCTCCCGCGTCGGGTGTGCAAAGCATCGAGTTTCGCCTACACCGCAGCAGTCTTTGGTGCGCCGCGTACTGGATCAAGTTTCGCCCGCTGGACCAGTCATTGGATAGCACGATCATGGTGCTGGTGGATGCCACAGAACGCCACCTGCAAGAGCAACAGTTGTGGGCACTGGCCCACCACGACGCACTGACGGGTCTGCCCAACCGCGCACTTTTCCTGGACCGCTGCAACCAGGTATTTACGCAATCCAAACGCAGGAGCGTGGGTGCGGCCATGCTGTGGTTGGACCTGGATGGCTTCAAATCAGTCAATGACACACTGGGCCATGCCGCTGGTGACGCGTTGCTCCAGCAAGTTGCACAGCGCCTGAAAAGCCGGGTGCGTGATGGCGACACCGTGGCACGCATGGGGGGCGATGAGTTCGCCGCCATCCTCCCGGACGTTTCGCAAGCCGACGGAGCCCTGCACATTGCCACCGCCCTGGTCGAGTTGCTCGGCACCCCCTACGACCTGCCACAGGGCACCGTGACCATTTCAGCCAGCATTGGTGCGGCGCTCTATCCGCACGATGCCACCACGGTCGAAACGTTGATGCAACAGGCGGACAGCGCCATGTACAAGGTCAAGCGCGCGGGCAAAAATAAAGTGCAGCTGGCGGGCGAAAAAATTTGAATTTCTAGCGCACCAATGCCGATTGCGTAATGGCCGACAGCGTGCCCCGGGTGCTGATGAGCTCCGGCTCCAACACCACTTCAATCAGTGTGCCTTCTGGCCGTTCCAGCGCCGCCAACAGCTCAGCCTCAAACGTATCACTGCGCTGGATACGCACCCCGGCATAACCATAGGCTTTGGCCAGCGCCACAAAGTCGGGGTTTTTTAGCTGAGTACCCGCCACGTGCTGCGGGTACTCGCGCTCCTGGTGCATGCGGATGGTGCCGTACATACCGTTGTTGAGCAGCAAGATGATGGTCTTGGCACCATGCTGCACGGCAGTAGCCAGCTCTTGCCCGTTCATCAGAAAGTCGCCATCGCCTGCGATGGTGAAAGCCACGCGCCCCGTCGTAATTGCTGCTGCAATGCCAGCCGGCACGCCATAGCCCATCGCCCCATTGGTAGGTGCGAGCTGGGTCTTGTGCCCGCTGGCCAATCCCGTGTAGCGGTAGAAGCGGTGCAACCAGCTGGCAAAGTTGCCTGCGCCATTGGTCAACACCGCGTCAGCAGGCAAATGCTTTTGCAGTGTGGCAATCACCTGCGGCATGTTGACCAGCCCGGCTGCGGTATCAGCAGGCAAGTCTTTGATCACCGAGGGTTGCAAGTTGGCCAGGTAGTCGGCGTTACAACCCTGCGTCCACGTCTCCCACGGCACGCTCACCGGTGCGGTCAGCACCTCTAGCGAACGTGCCGCTGCACGCATGCTCGCGTGGATGGCCAGATCCGCCTGGTAGACCCGGTTCAACTCTTCGGCACTGGCATGAATATGCACCAGCGTTTGCGCCGCCTTAGGTGCTTGCAGCAGCGTGTAGCCGCCGGTGGTCATCTCGCCCAGTCGCGGCCCGATGGCGAGAATCAGGTCGCTCTCTTTGATGCGTTTGGCCAGCAGGGGGTTGATGCCAATGCCCACGTCCCCTGCGTATTGCGGGTGGTGGTTGTCAAAGGTGTCCTGAAAACGAAACGCGTTGCCCACCGGCAAACACCAGTTCTCGGCAAAACGCTGCAGCGCCTGGGCGGCCTGTGGCGTCCAGCCACCGCCACCGGCAATGACAAACGGGCGCTCTGACTTTAATAGCAGCTCACGCAGTCTGCGCAAGGCGCCAGGGTCACTCCAGGCCTCAACCGGCTCCACGCGCGGCAAGGGTTGGAGCAACTGCCCCGATGCGTCGGCCACCAGCATTTGCGCCAGCATGTCTTCGGGCAACACCAGCACTACCGGACCAGGGCGGCCATTCATGGCGGTGGCAAAAGCACGCGCCACGTACTCGGGAATGCGAGCGACCTCGTCAATGCGCTCGACCCGCTTGGCCATGCCCAGCGCGCTGGGGCCAAACATCACGCGGTAGTCCATCTCTTGAAACGCCTCGCGGTCGCGCTGCTCGCTGGCGACATCCCCGACAAACAGCACCATCGGCGTAGAGTCTTGAAACGCAGTGTGCACGCCAATCGACGCATTGGTGGCACCCGGGCCACGCGTCACAAAACACACACCGGGGCGACCGGTGAGCTTGCCGTGCGCCTCGGCCATAAAGGCCGCACCGCCCTCTTGCCGGTTGATCACAAACTGAATGTGGTCCTGGTACAGATGAAAGCCATCCAGCACCGCGAGGTAGCTTTCGCCGGGTACGCCAAACGCGTGTGTCACACCCTGCTCTACAAGGCATTGCACCAGCAGGTGGCCAGCTAAAGTGGGAGAAGTGGTTGATGGGTTCGGGTTACGCATGCACACCATTGTGCCCATTAAATCCGGTGGTATTCCCCACTACCGGCATGGAGAACACGGTCTTGCGCCAGCAGCTGTCCGGGCTCGAAAGTGGGTCCGGTATTAAGTGCCGCGTAGACCGGCTCAAAGTCAATATGTGCCAGCGCCAACAAGTCATCCAAACTGTCGAGCACAAAGTAGCTCTCCTGAAAATCGTCAATGCGGTAGCGTGTACGCATCACCCGCTCCAGCTCAAACGCAATGCGGTTGGGCGACGGGCTGTGCACCGAAAACGTGCTTTCCGAAAACGAGGACGCAATGCCTGCGCCGTAGATGCGCGTGCCGTCACCCTGACGCACCAGACCAAACTCCACCGTGTACCAGTACACCCGCGCCAGCTCGGCCAGCTTGCCCACGCGCTGCGCACGCAGACCACCCTGACCGTAGGCCTGAATAAAGTCCGCCATCACCGGGTGCATCAGCATGGGCACGTGGCCAAACACGTCGTGAAACACATCGGGCTCCTCGAGGTAATCCAGCTCGTGTGCGCCGCGAATGAAGTTGCCTGCCGGAAAGCGCCGGTTGGCCAAGTGCTCAAAAAACACCACGTCGGGCACCAGCCCCGGCACAGCGACCACCTGCCAGCCGGTCGCGCGGTGCAGCACTTCCGACAGCGCCTCGAAGTTGGGAATACGGTCCGCGGCCATGGGCAGCTTGCGCATACCGTCGAGGAAGGCATCGCAAGCAAGACCAGGCAGCAGCTGGGTCTGGCGCTCGTACAGCGTTTTCCACACCGCGTGTTGTTCGGGCGTGTAGCTGCTCCAGCCCTGGTCGACCGTCCAGTCCGGTCGATCAGGTACTTGGTGCAGGCCAGCGGCCAAACCGTGCTTCATGGCGTGTCTCCGGCTCAGGCCGTGGCTATCACGCCACGGCGCAGCTGGTCGCGCTCCATCGATTCAAACAGCGCCTTGAAGTTGCCCTCGCCAAACCCTTCGTCGGCCTTGCGCTGAATGAACTCAAAGAACACAGGCCCCAGCATCGTCTCCGAGAAAATTTGCAACAGCAACCGCTTCTCGCCATTGGCGGTAGAGCCATCCAGCAAAATGCCGCGCGCCTGCAACTCGGGCGTGGGCTCGCCGTGACCGGGCAGGCGCTCCTTGAGCATGTCGTAGTAAATGTCGTTGGGCGCGGTCATGAGCGGAACGCCCGCCATTTGCAGCGCGTCCACGCTAGCCAGCAGGTCGTCAGTCAACAACGCAATGTGCTGGATGCCTTCACCGTTGAACTGCATCAGGAACTCTTCAATCTGCCCGCCAGTCTTGCCAGACTCTTCGTTAAGCGGAATGCGGATCAGGCCATCGGGGGCCATCATCGCGCGACTGGTCAGGCCGGTGTACTCGCCTTTGATGTCGAAGTAGCGAATCTCGCGGAAGTTAAAAATGCGCTCGTAAAACGCACCCCAGAACGCCATGCGGCCCTTGTACACGTTGTGCGTCAGGTGGTCGATCATGCGAAAACCGTGACCCTCGGGGTGGCGCTCCACGCCGGGCAGAAACTCAAAGTCGATGTCGTAAATGCTCTTGCCGTCCTCAAAGCGGTCAATCAGGTACAGCGGTGCGCCACCAATGCCACGGATAGCAGGCAGGCGCAACTCCATCGGGCCGGGCGCAATCTCGATGGGTTGCGCGCCCTGCTCCAGTGCGTGGGCGTAGGCCTTGTGCGAATCCTTCACGCGAAACGCCATGCTGCAAGCTGAAGCCCCATGCTCAGCCGCAAAGTAGGCCGCGTTGCTTTTGGGCTCGCGGTTGACGATGAAGTTGATATCGCCTTGGCGGTACAGGTCTACATCTTTGGAACGGTGGCGTGCCACTTTGGTGAAGCCCATTTTTTCAAACAATGGCTCCAGCACGCCGGGCACGGGCGATGCGAATTCCACAAACTCAAAGCCCATTAGGCCCATCGGGTTCTCGAAAAGATCAGCCATTGCAATGCTCCTCAGCGGATTGTTTTGAATGCTTGATTGTGGTCAAAACCGCGTGCAGTGTGCGTGCAATGTTTGACTCATCGCCACGACATAACGCACAATTTATGCATGAAACAAGACAAATCAGACGATTCAACGCTTGATACATTCGATATCAGCCTGCTTGCTGCGCTGCAACGCGACGCCTACGCCACCCACCAGCAGCTGGGTGAACAGGTGCATCTCTCTGCCTCTCAGGTTAGTCGCCGGGTGGCGCGTTTGCAAGCGGTGGGCATCATCCGCCGCTATGTGGCCCTACTCGACCCGGCTGCCATTGGCCTGGGCGTGCGGGCCATCACCTACGTCACCCTCACCCGCCACAGTGGCGACGAGGGCCTGGCGTTTGAGCGCGAGATGGGTGGTTTTCCGGAAGTGCTGGAGTGCTATTCGGTGGCCGGGGAGTCCGACTACATCTTGCAGATCGTCGCCCCCGACCTGCATGCGCTGTCTGAAAACGTGCTACGCCGACTCACCCGCATTCAGGGCGTGGGCAACATCCGCTCCAACATCGTGCTGAACTGCATCAAGTCCAGCACCGAGATGCCACTGGGGCAGTTGGGCAAAGCCAACTAGCGCTGAACTAGCGCTTCGTGCGCTGCCCCACACCCAGCGCCGCCACCACGCTCAGCAACAGCACCACGGCAGCACCCAGCAGCGTGGCCCCGTACCAGCCCCGGTCCATGAACACGCCAAACACCAGCGGTGAAATGGCAAAGCCCACGTCCAGCCCCGAATACACCAGCCCATAGACGCGCCCAGTGGCCCCTTTGGGCGTGGCCTTCTTGATCATCATGTCGCGCGACGGGCCGCCAATGCCTACTGCAAATCCGGTGATAGCCAGCACCACCATCGTGGCCGTGGCACCCAGCAACCCGGTGCCGCACAGCGCCAACAGCGCCGCACCCGCCGCCATCGCCATGGCCACTACGCGATCGCTATTGGCGACCCGGGCCGCAATAAAGCCGCCAACGAACATGCCCAACGCGCCGCACAGCATGTAGGCCGTCAACGTGAGCGTGGCCGCCTCAAAGCTGATGCCATGCATGGCCTTGAGAATAGACACAGAGAAGCTCTGCACCACCGCCAACGTCATGGTGGACAGCAAAAAGAAGCCAAAGCACCACCACACCACCGGCAGCTTCATGAACGCCAGGTCGTGCTCCTTGTGCACATGCGGCTCGTGCTGCACTACTTGCGTGCTGAGCTTGTCGCGTTGCACCACCAGCAGCGACAAAACCACCACATACATCACCGCCGCAGCCACATACGCCGTGCGCCAGCCAAAGCCCGCACTGATCGTTGCCAAAAACAGCGGCGCGGCGGCCCAGCCCAGGTTGCCGGTGAGCCCATGCGCGCTAAAGGCGTAACCCAGACGGGGTGCTGACACACGTTGGTTCAATATGGTGAAGTCCACCGGGTGAAACGTGGCGTTGCCCAGGCCCGCCAATGCGGCCACCAGCATCAGCCCGGTGTAGCCGGTCACCGTAGATGCCGCCAGACACGCAACCGCAAAAATGCCGAGTGCCACAAACAGCAACGGTCGTGCGCCCATGCGGTCCACCACAAAACCGGCGCTGGCCTGCCCCACCCCCGACACCACAAAAAACACGCTCATCAGCAAACCCAGCTCCGAATAACTCAG
>JBEEJM010000198.1:0-7958 GCA_041169205.1 Pseudomonadota bacterium
AGCAGCTGGACACCCTGGCGCACGTCATGCTGGCCGGCTGCACCCACGCCCCGGCCGTGGAGCTGGCTGAAAAATTGTCGGCCCTGACCGGCGGCGCCCTGGGCCACACCTTTTTTGCCAGTGACGGTGCCAGCGCGGTCGAGATCGCGTTGAAGATGAGTTTCCATTCCTGGCGCAACCGGGGGCAAGACGCCAAACGCGAGTTTGTCTGCCTGCGCCATGGCTACCACGGCGAAACCATAGGCGCGCTGGCAGTGACCGACGTGGCGGTGTTCCGCGATGCCTACGCCCCCTTGCTGATGCACTCCCATGTGGTGGAGTCGCCCGACAGCCGACTGGGTGCGGACAGCGAGGCACGTGCCTTGGTCGCTTTGCGCAGCGTGCTGGAAGCGCGGCGCGGCCATGTTGCTGCGCTGATCATCGAGCCCCTGGTGCAATGCGCCGCCGGTATGGTGATGCATGAGCCGTCCTACCTGCGCGCGGTGCGGGGCTTGTGTGACGAGTTTGAGGTCCACCTGATTGCCGATGAAATTGCCGTGGGTTGTGGCCGCACCGGCACCTTCTTTGCGTTTGAGCAGGCGCAGGCGGGCTGGCCCGACTTTGTGACCTTGTCCAAAGGCATCAGCGGTGGCACCTTGCCCCTTTCGCTGGTGTTGACGACGGAGGCTGTGTTCCAAAGCTTCTGGAGCGATGAGGTGGCGCGCGGCTTCCTGCATTCGCACTCCTACACCGGCAATGCGCTGGCCTGTGCGGCGGCCAACGCCGTGCTGGACCGTTTTGCCGGTCAGAAGGTGTTGGAGAAAAACCGCATGCAGGCCCGCTGGCTGGCCGATGCCTTTGCGCCCTTGCAGCGCGATGCGCGGGTCGAGCACCTGCGCCAACGCGGCATGATTCTGGCCTTTGATGTGAAGCCCGAGCTGCTCGGCGAGCGCTTTTCAGAGCGCTTCCACCTCGCCGCGCGTGCCCATGAACTACTCATTCGCCCGATTGGCGGCACGGTGTACTTGATGCCACCGTATTTGATTGATGCAGCAACCGCACAGTTTTTGGCCGATGCGGTCACCCAAACCCTGAATGAGGTGCTGGCCCATGCTGCTTGACCACCTGAACCACAAGTTGCAGGCCATTGCGGCCCAGGACCTGACCCGTGTTTTGCGGGTGGCCGAAACGGCCACTGCACCCCTGCAAACCGTGCGCGGTGCCGATGGCCGTTCGCGGGAGTTGCTGATGTTTTGCAGCAATGACTATCTGGGCCTGGCCGCGCACCCGGAACTGGTGGACGCATTTGCCGAGGGCGTGCGTCGGTACGGTGCGGGTTCGGGCGCATCGCACCTGATCAGTGGTCACGGGCTGGCCCATGCGCAGTTAGAGCAGGCGCTGGCCGAATGGATGTCGCCCCAGATCCCTGATGCCAAGGCGCTGTTCTTCTGCACTGGCTACATGGCCAATCTGGCGGTGTTGACGGCGCTGGGCGATGCGGATGCCGAAATCTTCTCCGACGAGATGAACCACGCCTCGCTGATTGATGGTTCGCGCCTGGCCAAAGCGCCGGTCCAACGCTATGCCCACAAAGACGTGGCAGCCCTGCAAGCGCTGCTGCTGGCCAGCACGGCCAAGGTCAAACTGATCGTTACCGATGCGGTGTTCAGCATGGACGGCGACCTGGCACCGCTGGACGCGTTATTGGCCTTGGCCGAGGCGCATGACGCCTGGCTGATCGTGGACGATGCGCACGGCTTTGGCGTGCTGGGCGCGCAGGGCCGGGGTACCTTGTCGCACTTTGGCCTGCGCAGTGAGCGCCTGATTGTGATCGGCACCCTGGGCAAGGCGGCCGGGGTGGCGGGGGCCTTTGTGGCAGCGCACCCGACCATCACCCAGTACCTGTTGCAAGCCGCGCGCACCTACATCTTCACCACGGCGGCACCGCCCGCGGTGGCACATGCCTTGCTGACCAGCCTGGCGCTGATCGCCTCGCCCGAGGGCGACCGGCGCCGTGCCAACCTGGTGCGACTGCAGGCGCAATTGCGCGAAGGCATTGAAGGTTTGCTGCTGCGCCATCCGCACCAGGGCTGGCAGTTGGTGGCGTCAAGCACCCCGGTGCAGCCCCTCATCATTGGCGAGAACGCTGCCACCATGCGACTGGCCGCACGGCTGGACGCGGCAGGCCTGCGCGTGCCGGGCATCCGGCCCCCCACCGTGCCCAAGGGGACGGCGCGTCTGCGTATCACCCTGTGTGCCACGCACACCGAGGCCGATATCCAGCGGCTGCTGCAGGCCTTGACGGACGCTGCCGCCGAGCTGCCATGAGAGGACTGTTTGTCACCGGCACCGACACCGGAATCGGCAAGACCTGCATCAGCGCTGGTCTGACCTATTTGGCTGCCCAAGCGGGCTTTCAGACCGCTGCGGTCAAGCCCCTGGCGGCAGGCCAGGACTTCGTCGACGGGCGCTGGGTCAACGAAGATGTGGACCTCTTGCGCCAAGCCAGCAATATGAACCTGAGCGACGCCGATGTGGGTCCGCTACAGCTGCGTGCGGCGTGTGCCCCGCATATCGCTGCTCGGCTCGAAGGTGTGGTGATTTCACGCGACGCCGTGTTGTCCGCCATTCGCCGTGTCGGCGCGCGCAGTGAGATTTGCATTGTCGAAGGGGTGGGCGGTTTTCGCGTGCCCTTGATCGCGGGCTGGGATACGGCCGATCTGGCCGTGGATTTGCAGCTGCCCGTGGTGCTGGTCGTGGGCATGCGCCTGGGCTGCATCAACCACGCCTTACTGACCGCCGAAGCCGTGCGTGCGCGTGGCCTGCACATCGTGGGCTGGGTGGCGAACACGGTGGATACCGAGATGCCTTATCTGGCCGACAACCTGGCTGCGCTGGCCGACCCGCATGCGGGCCTGTTGGGACCCTGCTGGGGCCATGTGCCCAGGCTTACCGACCCCACTCCCGCGGCAGTGGCCGCCCATCTCACCGCGCCCCTGATTCAGGCCGCCCTGCGTTTGCCCCCTTGATATTTTGGAGTTCCAACGATGTTTACAAAAATTCTGATCGCCAACCGTGGTGAAATTGCTTGCCGGGTGGCCGCCACGGCTGCGCGGTTAGCTATCAAAACTGTCGCTGTTTATTCCGATGCGGATGCCAATGCCAAGCACGTGGCTGCTTGCGATGAAGCGGTGCACATCGGTGGCAGCGCACCCAAAGACAGCTACCTGCGCTGGGAAAAAATCATCGAAGCCGCCCTGGCCACCGGTGCCCAGGCGATTCACCCCGGCTATGGTTTCCTGAGCGAGAACCAAGACTTTGCCCACGCCTGCGCCAAGGCCGGGCTGGTCTTCATCGGCCCCCCACCGTCCGCCATCAAGGCCATGGGCCTCAAGGCCGAGTCCAAGCAACTGATGGAAAAGGCCGGTGTTCCACTGGTGCCCGGCTACCACGGAGCCAACCAAGACCCCACCCTGCTACAAGCAGAGGCCGACCGCATTGGCTACCCCGTGCTGATCAAAGCCAGCGCAGGCGGCGGCGGCAAAGGCATGCGTGCCGTAGACAAGACCGAGGACTTTGCAGCCGCCCTGGCCAGTTGCAAGCGCGAAGCCATCAACAGCTTTGGCGATGACGCGGTGCTGATCGAAAAGTATGTGCAGCGCCCGCGCCATATCGAGATACAGGTGTTTGGCGACACGCAGGGCAACTATGTCTACCTGTTTGAGCGCGACTGCTCGGTGCAGCGCCGCCACCAAAAAGTGCTGGAAGAAGCGCCCGCGCCCGGCATGACGCCCGAGATGCGCGCCCAAATGGGCCTCGCCGCCGTGGCTGCGGCCCGTGCCGTGAACTACGTGGGTGCGGGTACGGTCGAGTTCATCGTGGAGCAGCGTGACGGCGGCGAAATGAACTTCTTCTTCATGGAGATGAACACCCGCCTGCAGGTGGAACATCCCGTCACAGAAGCCATCACTGGGCAAGACCTGGTGGAGTGGCAGTTGCGCGTGGCCTCGGGCGAGCCCTTGCCGCTGATGCAAGACCAACTCAAGATTCAGGGCCACGCCATCGAGGCCCGCATCTGCGCCGAGAACCCCGACAACAATTTCCTGCCCGCCACCGGCACCTTGCATGTGTACGGCCTGCCCGCCTGCGTGACCTTCGAGCGCGCCGACGGCGGTGTGCGCGTCGACTCGGGCGTGCGTGAGGGCGACACCATCAGCCCGTTTTACGACTCCATGGTGGCCAAGCTCATCGTGCACGGCAGCACCCGCGAAGAGGCGCTGGCCCGGCTGGACACAGCATTGGCGCAAACCCATATCGTCGGCCTCAATACCAATGTGCAGTTTCTGCGCCATGTGACCACCAGCCCGTCGTTTGCCCAAGCCAACCTGGACACGGCGCTGATTCCGCGCGAGGCGGAGGTGCTGTTCAAGCAAGAGAAGGTGGGCCTGGGCCTGGCCGCCGCCGCCTTGGTGGCGCGCACGTTGGTGGACGAGCAGGCGCTGGCCCAACGGCGTGATGCCAGCGGCTGGATCGACCCCTGGGCGCAGCGCGACAACTGGCGCTCGCACGGGCCCTCGGTGCGCAGCTTTGCCATGCAGTTCCATGCACAGCCTCACACCGTGCTGCTCACGGCCGTGCACGACGGCGATGTGCTGCTGCGCGTGGACGGTGACGAGGCCGTGCTGCGCTACCAGGCCCTGGCCAATGGCGCACTCGATGTGGCCTGGGGCACCCAGCGCGCGGCCTGCCATATTTATAAAAATGGCGATGTAGCCCACGTGTTTACTGCGCAAGGCGCTACACAAATCATAGCAATTGACGCGTTGGCCCACGCAGGTGACGGCCAGGTGGAAGGCGGCCGACTGACTGCGCCTATGCCGGGCAAAGTGGTGTCGTTTGCCGTCAAGGCCGGCGATGCGGTCAAAAAGGGCCAGCCACTGGCCGTGATGGAAGCCATGAAGATGGAGCACACCATCGCCGCCCCGGCCGATGGCACCGTGGCCGAAGTGCTGTTTGCGCCTGGTGACCAAGTCACCGAGGGCTCGGAGTTGCTGCGCATGGAAGTGGTCGTGGCGGCGTAAAAAGAAACGACCGAGAACGACACCATGCGCATCACGTTTTGCTGTGCCGATACGGCGCCCGAGCCCTGGTTGGAAGGCTTGCGTGCTGCGCTGCCGGGCGCTGACGTCTCGCTGTGGCACCCTGGCGCACCCGCTGCCGACTACGCCGTGGTGTGGGCACCACCGCAGCAATTTTTTGCCGAGCAACCGCAGCTCAAAGCACTTTTCAATATTGGTGCCGGAGTGGATGCACTGCTCAAGCTGCGCTTGCCAGTCGGTGCGCAGATCGTCCGGCTCGACGATGCGGGCATGTCGGTGCAGATGGCCGAATACGTCTGCCACGCCATCATTCGCCACTTCCGTGAGTTCGATGGGTATGAGTCAGATATGCAAAACGGCAAGTGGTCGTTTCGCAAACCGCACAGCCGCCTGGACTATCCCGTGGGTGTGTTGGGGCTGGGTGTGCTGGGCGAGCGCGTGGCCAAGGCAGTGGCGCAGTTTGATTTCCCGGTGAACGGTTGGAGTCGCACGCCCAAAGCCGTGGCCGGCGTGCAACGCTTTGCCGGGCACGACCAGTTGGACGCTTTTCTGCAGGCCAGCCGCGTGCTGGTGTGCCTGCTGCCACTAACGGCCGAAACCCGCGATATCCTGAATTTGAAGAATCTGTCTCGTCTGCGGCCTAGAGGCTATGTGATTAACGTAGCGCGCGGCGCGCATCTGGTGGACGACGACTTGCTGGCCCTCTTGGATAGTGGCCATTTGGCCGGTGCCACACTGGATGTCTTTCGCACCGAGCCCTTGCCGCCAACGCATCCCTTTTGGGCGCACCCGAAAATTGTCCTAACACCGCATACGTCCGCTCGCACCTTGCGCAGTGAAAGCATTGCGCAGATCGCGGGCAAGATTGCGGCTATGCAACGGGGCGAGTCTGTGGCGGGGAGGGTGGATGCGCGGCGGGGGTACTGAAGCTTTAGGGGCGTATGTACGCCCAACCTTCGCCCTGGCGTTTCATGATCTCCACCACGCCGGCAGGAACATATCCAACGGACATATTCATGTCGGCCTTTGAGAGTTTTTGTGCTTTCATGGTGTTTTCGCAGGCAACAATTTTGACGCCGCTCTGGACCGCTTCTGACACACGGTTGGCTGCGATTGACTCTGCCTTGAGCATGTTGATGCCCGGGCCATAGGCAACGATTTCCACTTCGACGTTGGCGGCTCCCAGCTCTTGTTGTACGTTGTTGGCGTTGTTAAGCGCCAGTCCCCATTTTGCGGCGTCGCCATCGCTGACTTGAAAAACGACACGAGGCTTGGCAGGTGCCGCACTTTGGGCGATGGCCCCGATGCTGAGGGTGGTGATTGCAGCCAACGTGACTGCCTGTAGGAATGTTTTGAATGCCATGGTTTCTATCTCCTCGTAGTTTTAGGTGAAGGCCCAGTATAGATAAGCCCAAGCAAATATAGTTCCCTTTGATGCCGAACCTACAATGCAGTGGCGCAGGGTTGGCAGTCGTTGCAGTTGCGTTATGTTGAATACAAATCTGAGTTTTTATGTCCATACCTAAACACGTCAACATCGTCGAAGTCGGCCCCCGCGACGGCCTGCAGAACGAAAAAGAGCCGGTGCCTGCCGCCATCAAAATTGAGCTGGTGCACCGCCTGCAAGACGCCGGGCTCAAAGAGATTGAAGTCACCAGTTTTGTGTCACCCAAATGGGTGCCGCAGATGGCTGACAACGCCGAGGTCATGGCGGGCATTGCGCGTCGCGCGGATGTGCACTACTCGGTGCTCACGCCCAACCTGCAAGGTTTTGAAGCGGCAGTGCTGACCCGGCCCCATGAGATTGTGGTGTTTGGCGCGGCCAGCGAGGCCTTTAGCCAGAAGAACATCAACTGCTCGATAGCCGAGAGCATCGAGCGCTTCCGCCCGGTGGTGCAGGCGGCGGTGGCACAAGGCATTGCGGTGCGAGGTGCTATTTCGTGTGCGGTGGGCTGCCCTTACGAGGGTGACATTGCGCCTGAACGGGTGGAACTGGTGGCGCGGCTGATGCGCGACATTGGCGTGCAGCATGTGGGTGTGGCCGACACCATTGGCGTAGGTACGCCGCTCAAGGTGCAGCGCGCGCTGGAAGCCACGCTCAAGCACTACGCCGTGGACCAGGTGTCCGGGCATTTTCACGACACCTACGGCATGGCACTGGCCAACACGCTGGCAAGTTTGCAGATGGGCATTTGGCACTTTGACACCTCGGTGGCGGGGCTGGGCGGTTGCCCGTACGCCAAGGGCGCGACTGGCAACGTGGCCACGGAAGACGTGGTGTTTCTGTTGCACGGCATGGGCATCGAGACGGGCATTGACCTCGACAAACTGGTCGATGCGGGCAAGTTCATCAGCGACTTTTTGGGCCGCAAACCCAACTCGCGTGCGGCGACTGCGTTGTTGAACAAACGTGCCAACGCCTGAGGTTGCTATGTGTGGCGCTGAATTGATCGCACTGCCGGAGGGCGTGCAACGCGTGGCGGCGGTCTTGCTGGAAAAAAACCACCCCCATGCGCCAGTCATGCTGGCCGATGCTGCCCGCACGGCGCAGCAGGCGGCCGACGCGCTGGGCATTGAGGTCGGGCAGATTGCCAAGAGCATTATTTTTCGGCGCAAGAGCGACGACGTGGCGGTGCTGGTCATCACCTCGGGCGACCGGCGTGTGGACGAGAGAAAGGTCGAAGCGCTGGTCGGCAAGATAGGCCGGGCGGATGCCGAGTTCGTCAAGGCCAAAACCGGTTTCAGCATTGGCGGTGTGTCGCCGCTGGGCCACGCGCAGCCGCCGCTCACGCTGGTGGACCGCGAGCTGTTTCGGTTCGAAGAGATCTGGGCCGCTGCTGGGCATCCGCATGGAGTCTTCAAGCTGCGCCCACAGGATTT
>JBEEJM010000199.1:0-2733 GCA_041169205.1 Pseudomonadota bacterium
CCATGGCCTGCGCTGACAGCACAGCAGCACCACTGGCAATCGAGCCACTGAGTGCCACCGGGCCATCAAACCACTGGCGGATTTCTTGTATCAATGCAAACGGACTCTTCACCCCGGCATGACCGCCAGCTCCCGCAGCCACGGCGATCAGGCCGTCAGCGCCTTTCTCGATCGCCTTGTGGGCATGTTTGTTGTTAATGATGTCGTGCAGCACCACACCGCCATAGCTGTGTGCGGCGGCATTGATATCTTCACGCGCACCCAGACTGGTGATGATGATGGGCACCTTGTACTTCACGCACATCGCCATGTCGTGCTCCAGACGGTCATTGCTCTTGTGCACGATCTGGTTGATAGCAAACGGGGCCGCAGGCTTGTCGGGATGGGCCAGGTTGTAGGCCGCCAGAGTCTCGGTGATTTCGATCAACCACTCTTCGAGCTGCTCGGCAGGGCGGGCGTTGAGCGCGGGCATGGAGCCCACCACACCGGCAATACACTGGGCAATCACCAGCTTGGGGTTGCTGATGATGAACAGCGGCGAACCAATCACCGGAAAGGGCAAGCGATCTAGGGGTGCGGGTAATTTGGACATATTCAAAATGCCTCCATGGCCAGTGCCGTGACGCTGTCTGCGCCGTCCACAATGCTGTCACGCATGCCGGGTACTTTGGTCAGAATGTGGTCTGCATAAAAGCGTGCCGTGGTGATTTTGGCTTGCATGAACGCTGCGTCCACGCCAACCGCTTTTTGGGTCTGCGCCACCAGCAGCGCACGGCCCAGCTGCCAGCCTGCCATCAGGTTGCCCGCCAGCATCAGGTAGGGCACGCTGCCTGCAAACACGGAGTTGGGGCTGGCCTTGGCGGACCCTTCAGGGGCCTTGGCAAGCCCGCCGGCCACAAAGTTCACCACGTCGATGAACGCTTCGCGTGCAGCTTTGAGGCGCTTGGCCATGGCCAGGGCATCGGGCGTTGCGCTGCGGGTCAGGTCGTCTTCGGTGGATTCAATTTGACCGGCAATGCCTTTGGCCGTCTGACCACCATCGCGCGAAGTTTTGCGCCCCACCAGGTCATTGGCCTGGATGGCGGTGGTGCCTTCGTAGATGGTCAAAATTTTGGCATCACGGTAGTACTGGGCCACACCGGTTTCTTCGATGAAGCCCATGCCGCCATGTACCTGCACCGCCAACGAGGTGACTTCCAGACTCATCTCGGTGCTAAAGCCCTTGATCAGCGGCACCATGAATTCATAGAAGGCCTGGTTGGGCTTGCGCACATCCGCATCAGGGTGGTGGTGGGCCGCGTCGTAGGCGGAAGCCGCCACCGATGCCAGCGCACGGCAACCTTCGGTGTAGGCACGCATCGTCATCAACATACGGCGCACATCGGGGTGGTGAATGATGGCACCCGCCGCGGGCAGCGAGCCATCCACCGGACGGCTTTGCACGCGGTCTTTAGAAAATTGCACCGCTGCTTGGTAGGCCCGCTCGGCAATCGCAATGCCCTGCACGCCCACACCGTAGCGCGCCGCGTTCATCATGATGAACATGTACTCCAAGCCCCGGTTTTCCTGGCCTACCAAGTAACCCACCGCACCACCGTGGTCACCAAACTGCAGCACCGCAGTCGGGCTGGCCTTGATGCCCATTTTGTGTTCGATGCTCACGCAGTGCACGTCGTTGCGGGCGCCCAGCGAACCGTCTTGGTTCACCATGAATTTGGGCACCACGAACAGGCTGATGCCCTTGACACCTTCGGGCGCGCCGACCACGCGGGCCAGCACCAGATGGACGATGTTCTCGGCCATGTCGTGTTCGCCCCAGGTGATAAAAATCTTCGTACCAAACACTTTATAAGTCCCATCTGGCAGGGGCTCGGCGCGTGTGCGCACGGCTGCCAAATCGCTACCCGCCTGGGGTTCAGTCAAGTTCATGGTGCCGGTCCACTTGCCTGCCACCAGGTTTTCCAGATACGTGGCCTTGAGTTCGTCGGAGCCTGCCGTCAGCAGCGCTTCAATCGCGCCATCCGAGAGCAATGGGCACAAGGCAAAGCTCATGTTGGCAGCGTTTTGCATCTCGCCGCAAACACTGCCAATCGTCTTTGGCAGTCCCGCACCGCCAAACGCAGCGGGGTGCTGCAGCCCTTGCCAGCCGCCTTCGGTAAACAACTTGAACGCCTCTTTGAAACCCGGCGTTGCCGTCACCACGCCGTCTTTCCAGCTCGACGGATTCTTGTCGCCTTCCCAGTTCAAAGGCGCGAGCACGCCTTCGTTGAACTTGGCGGCTTCTTCCAACACGGCCTGGGCGGTGTCGAGGCCCGCATCTTCAAAACCAGGCAGCTGTGCAATCTGCGCAATATTGGCCAGATGCTCGATGTTGAACAGCATGTCTTTGACGGGGGCAACGTAGCTCATTGATAAGTCTCCTGGGGAATTCTTGAAATTGGGAAAACGAAAGCCGGTACGAAAAAAAAGGGCACCGCAAGCGATGCCCTAGTGTTGCTCTGGCTTAGAGCGCCGCGACCAGTTCAGGCACGGCGGTAAAGAGATCCGCCTCCAGCCCATAGTCGGCCACCGAGAAGATCGGTGCCTCCGGGTCCTTGTTGATCGCCACGATCACCTTGGAATCCTTCATGCCCGCCAAGTGCTGAATCGCACCACTGATACCGCAGGCGATATACAACTGGGGCGCCACAATCTTGCCGGTCTGGCCTACTTGCCAGTCGTTCGGGGCATAGC
>JBEEJM010000200.1:0-2835 GCA_041169205.1 Pseudomonadota bacterium
GCTTGGGCAAACAGCTCGCGCACGGCATCCCACGCGCCCACATAACTGGCGGGATTCGAACGGGCGGTTTTGCCGATGGGGGACTGGTCGACAAACACCACATCGCTGAGGTGGTCGGCACCCAGCAGGCGGTCATGCAAACCCGGCGTATCGGTCGCTTTGCCGAAATAACGCAACAAGGCTGGAGCCAGAATATCCTGCACCAGACTCGACTTACCCGACCCACTGACACCGGTGATGGTGACTAGACGCTGCAAAGGCAAATCAACCGTGACGTTTTTGAGGTTGTGCTCCCGCGCGCCTTCCAAAATCAAACGCGGTGTGCTATCGCTCACCAAACGCTGAAAACCCATGCCAATTTGTTTGCGGCCACCCAGATAGGCACCGGTCAAGGTATCGGCGTGGCGCAGTTGCTCAGTCGTGCCGTCAAACACGATTTGGCCACCGCGCTCGCCCGGGCCGGGGCCCATGTCGATCATGCGGTCGGCCGCCAGCATCACGGCTGGGTCGTGTTCCACCACCACTAGGGTGTTGCCCGCATCACGCAGGCGTAGCATGGCCTGCGTGATGCGCCCCATGTCACGCGGGTGCAGGCCGATGCTGGGCTCATCGAGCACGAACAAGGTGTTCACCAAAGAAGTGCCCAAAGCCGTGGTGAGGTTGATGCGCTGGACTTCGCCGCCGCTCAAGGTGCGACTTTGGCGGTCCAGGCTCAGATAACCAATGCCGACGTCGCACAGGTATTTGAGGCGGGTGTTGATTTCTTCATGCAACATGGCCAAAGCTTGCTGGTCGCCAGAGGTCGCACTTCTGGATGTATCCACGCCAAGCGTTTGTTCTACGACTTGGCTGCCAAAGAACTGCCGCAGCTTGTCTATCGACAGCAGCATCAGGTCATGCAGACACAAGCCTGGCAGGGCTTCCAATTGCTCACGCGACCAGGCGGTGCCGCTGGGCAGGAAGCGCTTGGCGGGTGCAAGCACGGCATCTGCATCTGCTTTGCTACCGATGCGCCAGATCAGGCTGTCGGTTTTCAATCGCGCGCCGTTACATGTTTCGCACGTCGTGTAGCTGCGGTACTTTGACAGCAACACGCGGATGTGCATTTTGTAGGACTTGGTTTCCAGGTACTCAAAGAAGCGTTTCACGCCAAACCAGTGCTGGTTCCACTTGCCGTTCCAGTTCGGGGAGCCATTGATGACCCAGTGTTTGTGCTCAGCGGTGAGCTTGTAATACGGCGTATCGCGCGGGATGCCCGCTGCTTCGGCATGGCGCATCAGATCGTCCTGGCACTCTTTCCAGGCGGGGGTTTGCATGGGCTTGATCGCGCCAGCACGCAGGGTCAACTTGTCATTGGGGATGACTAAGCCGTAGTCCACTCCAATGACGCGGCCAAAACCCTTGCATTTTTCGCAGGCGCCTACGGGAGAATTGAACGAGAAGGCAGAAGGAATGGGATCGGCATAGCGATGGTCGCTCTCTGGGCAATGTAAGCCAGTGGAGAATTTCCACATCGTTCCGTCATCACCAGCATAGACATTGACACGACCACTGCCACGTTTGAGTGCCACTTCAATAGCTTCAATCACACGCGACTTGTCTGTAGTACCGATACGGAAGCGATCCGCCACCACATCCAGCAATTTGCGCGGCCCGGTGACGGTTGCGACCTCGCGTTCGGCTTGTACTTTTGTAAAACCACTCGCTGACAACCACTGAGTGACTTCTTCAGCAGTGGTTTGCGCAGGCAGCTCTACCGGAAATGTCACAGCTAGCCGTGGATCGTCTCCCATGGCGGCAGCACGCTCCAGCATCTGTGTATAAATCGACTCCGAGGAATCATGCTTGACTAATAATGCCGTATCCCGGTCAAACAACTGTGCCGCTCGTGCGAAATAAAGTTTCAAGTGATCGTTCAGCTCGGTCATGGTGCCCACGGTTGAACGCGAACTGCGGACGGGATTGGTTTGATCTATGGCAATTGCAGGGGGAACGCCATCAACACGGTCTACCGCTGGCTTGTCCATGCGGTCTAGAAACTGCCTGGCGTAGGCCGAAAAGGTTTCAACGTAGCGGCGTTGCCCCTCGGCAAACAAGGTGTCAAACACCAGACTTGATTTACCAGAACCGCTCGGCCCTGTCACAACGGTTAATTCACCGGTGCGGATATCAAGGTCGAGATTTTTGAGGTTGTGTTGACGCGCACCGCGGATGCGGATGGTTCCCTGTGCCATGAATATATTCTTTCCTAGATCTGACTACGATTCTAGGTAAGAAATTAGCTGATTGTTGAAGATTTCTAATTAACCTTCTAATCAATGAAAATTTGAATTTTCAAACACCGCCGCGAAGTGCATTTTCTAATGCCAATGACTTTTCAGCACCAGCGGCTTCTTTAATTTTTGGGAATAATTGAACCAATTGAGAGTAGCTGCCCGCCGCTTCGACAGCCAAATTTAAGCGAAAACCACGAAAACCCATGCTTGCCGTTAGCTGCGTTGCCAATGGATAGGCTACTTTGTAGCGAGACTGAGCCGCTTCTAATTCTACAAAACCGCCTAATGGTTCTTTCGGCTTGGATTCTGATACAACATTCGTTCTACCCGAGTCCAAGACCGGAGCAATAAGTCCCAAAGCAATTAATTGATCTGCGTCTGCTTGGGTAAATCCTAAACCAACCAGCATTAACAACACGTCATCAAGCGTACGCTCACCGTTGAAAATTATTAACGCCGAACGTTGCCTAGGACTTAAAGGAATTGAACGATCAGTGATCGCTTTTTTACCAGCTTCTGTTTTTGTTAACCGCATGTCAATTTCGATTTGTTACCCATA
>JBEEJM010000201.1:0-7634 GCA_041169205.1 Pseudomonadota bacterium
TCGTCAGGGCCACCACTTGCGCCGTCGTCAGCGCCGCTACGTTGGCTGTGCTCAAGGCCACAACCTGGCTGGTCTTCAGCGCAGCAATGTCTGCCGTCTCTATCGCCACCGCTTGCGCGGTCGTCAAGGCACCAATTTGGTTGGTCGTAAGAGACGACACTTGGGCCGTAGTCAATGCGACGATCTGCGCTGTGGACAGTGCAGCAATATCCGCCGTGGACATAGCCACAATTTGCGAAGTTTTGAGGGCGGCAATGTCCATCGTCTCGATGGAAAATCCTTGTGCCGTTGTCAATACCGCTACACCCGCTGTAGAAAGTGCAGGGACTTGTGCCGTGGTAAATGCAACAATTTGGTCAGTGGTCAGCGCCACTACTTGCGCCGTAGTGAGCGCAGCCACTCCGGCGGTGCTGACTGCCTGAATTTGATTGGTCGTCAATGCCGCCACATTGGCCGTGCTCAAAGCAGCCACTTGGCTGGTCTTGAGGGCCGCAACGTCTACCGTTTCGATAGCTGCAGCCTGCGATGTGGTCAAGGCACCCACCTGGATGGTGGTCAAAGAAGAGACTTGGGCTGTAGTCAATCCAACCACCTGGGCCGTGGTCAATGCTGCCACGCCCGCAGTAGTCAATGCCACAACTTGGTTGGTCTTGAGGGCCGCAATGTCGACCGTTTCCATCGCCGCTACCTGCGCTGTGCTCAACGCAGCGACGTTAGTGGTCGTTACCGCCTGCACTTGGCTGGTGGTCAATGCGACTACTTGACCGGTCGTCAGCGCACCCACTTGTGAAGTAGTCAGCGCTGCCACACCGGCGGTGGTTACTGCCTGCACCTGGGCAGTCGTCAGCGCCGCCACATTGGCTGTACTCAATGCCGCCACTTGGTTGGTTTTGAGGGCCGCAACGTCGACCGTTTCAATGGCCACAACTTGCGAAGTAGTCAGAGCACCTACTTGGGTGGTGGTCAGTGAAGATACTTGAGCCGTGGTCAAACCAACCACTTGGGCCGTGGTCAGTGCCGCCACGCCCGCCGTAGTCAGCGCAACAACTTGATTGGTTTTGAGGGCCGCAATGTCGACCGTTTCCATCGCAGCTACCTGCGCCGTGCCCAGCGCGGCTACGTTGGCGGTCGTTACCGCCTGCACCTGGCTGGTGGTCAATGCGACTACTTGGTTTGTGGTCAATGCGACTACTTGTGAAGTCGTCAGTGCGGCCACCCCCGCAGTGCTTACCGACTGCACCTGGGCAGTGGTCAGCGCCGCCACATTGGCGGTGCTCAAAGCAGCCACCTGGCTGGTCTTGAGTGCGGCTATATCGACTGTTTCGATGGCTGCAACTTGCGCCGTGGACAAGGCCCCAATTTGGCCAGTTGTCAATGACGATACTTGCTTAGTAGTCAGTGCGACCACTTGCCCCGTCGTCAGTACAGCCACTTGCCCCGTACCCAGCGCCGCAAGATCCACCGTTTCGAACGCTGCAACCTGATCCGTTCTCAACGCTACGATGTCCGCAGTTGTCAGCACGACCACCTGCTTGGTGGTCAGCGCCTGTACCTGCACCGTAGTTAATGCAGCAATCTGCGCCGTAGACAACGCGACGATGTCCTCGGTTGTCATTTGCTGAATTTGCGTCGTCGTCAGCGCCGCAATTTGCGCTGTTGTTAAACCACCCAGGTTGCTACTCATTTTTTTTCCTTCGGAACTGCGCCTGATACCCGTCTACGACGAATGACTGGCGACGATTACCTACTTACTTAGTTACACAACACATATTCAAGAAACTAGCAGCCAACCCAGCAAAATCGGATGTGACCATTTTGCTGCGGACTACGACCTCTCTTGATCATCGGCACACCCAAGGGTTTACTTAAGTGCTCTGTTTACACATTTAGCTATATAGATAACATTTATTACAATAAAAAGGCATGAAGAGACATGAAGAGGCATGCACTCATATAAAACCACGGTCAAACTCAGTTATTTCGACATCTTTTTCTTAAAGGTGCTAAGCCAGCTCACCGCACGACGCTCGGCCTCGCCAACCTGCCGAACTCCCAATAAAGCCCTCGATCGTTCCAAATTCGAGCCCGCTGGCTTGTCACCACCTTGGCTGGCTATGTAGAACCATTTGTGACCCTCTATAAGGTCTTCAACCACGCCGTCACCCGACGAGAACAAGAACCCCAGCTTGGATTGGGCCTTGACAACACCCTGTTCGGCCGCCTGGCAAAACCACTTGAACGCACTCGATTTGTCCGGATCCAATTCACGATGGGAATACAAGGTGACCGCCAAATTGAATTGCGCCTCTGGGTCGCCCTGCTCTGCCGCGTGGCCCCAGTGGTGGGTCGCCGCTTTCAAATTGTTCATACGCGCATTCAGCGTACCCAAGGTAGCCTGCGCTGGCACGAACCCTTGGTTGGCGGCTTCGTGGCACCAGTGGAATGCCTGCTTGAGGTCTTGCTCCAATGCTTGCGTGCCGCTGGCAAACAAGGCTCCCAAATTCCATTGGGCCGTGGCGTCGCCCTGATCGGCAGCTTTTTGGTACCAATGCAATGCCTGTGTACTGTCTTGCACGACCACTTCACCACGCAAATAAAAACCTGCCAGGGCACATTGCGCCGCGGCATGCCCAAGGTCAGCAGCGCCGCGAAACCAGTTGAGCGCCTGCGCAACATTGCGCCCCTGTTCACGCCTCGCATACAAATGCTCTGCCAGTCTGAACTGCGCTTGGGCATCACCAAGGTTCGCCGCGCGGGCGATACAAGAAAGTCCGATCGGCACCACATTTCCGAGGAACAGTTCGCCCAACACAGTCAAGGACTTGGCATGACCGCTCTGCGCGGCCGCCACATAACCGGCAAGACCGTCAAATGCATCCAGCCCTTCACCCGAACCCGACAGTCCAAGACGGCCCATGGCAAACAGCGCATCTGCATACCCCTGACCGGCGGCCTTGCGATACCAGTCCACGACCGCATCGTCACCCTGCGCCTCAAGCCGACGTCCCACGGCGCACTGCGCTCCGGCGTGTCCTTGCTGGGCTGCGGCCCAATACCACCTGTCAGCCTCTTGGGCGTCTACAGGAACACCTAGTCCCTCATCAAATAGGAGCGCCACATGAAAGCGTGCGTCCGCATCACCGATTTGTGCAGCATGAATCCAACGCTCTACGTTTTGCCTGCGTTCGATCGCAGCAGGTCGGCGTTTGGGGCGCACCGGTGAACGTGCCGTACGCACCCCCTGCATGCGCTCCAAGGCGACTTGGGCGGCCGGGTGATTTTGCGCGGCCGCCTGCCGATACCAGCGCAATGCTTCGTCCAGGCTCGGTTCACACCCAACCCCTTTGGCGAGCATATTGGCCAGCGCATATTGGGCAGCAGGCGACCCCAACTCGGCAGCTTTTTGGTAACTGGCCAATGCAGATGCAATGTCAACAGAACCAGCAGACTGTGCAACGGCCTCGCCCAGCGCCAAGTGGGCCTCGGGTAGCCCCAAATCCGCAGCCTGCGTGAAGCAGGACAAAACCAACTCTTGGCGCGATTGCCCTACCAAACGACCCAGTTTATGGAATGCCTTGGGATGCCCCTGCTCTGCAGCGCGCACCAACCAAATCAATGCTCGGTATTCGTTTTTTTCAACCGCTACGCCACTGGCATACCGGGTTGCCAGCAGGTACTGCGCAGCAGCCAATCCGCGGTCCGCCGCAAGAGTCACCCAATGAATTGCTTTGGGAAAGCTCTGCTCAACACCGATACCATTCGCGTACATCAGCCCCACGTCGTATTGCGATTGGGGCACACCGATGTGCGCCGACTTTAGCGCCTCAGCAAACGCACGCGTGTCTTTACCGCTATTTCTGGACGCCATTGGCTGACACCTTCTGCTCATTGGCCCGTAAACGCGCTGATTCTTCTGCCGTGATACCGCCACCCAAGGCCTTGTACAGCTGCGCTGCTGACTCCAACTGCGCTCGCCGCACCTGCGCGGTGAGTTGTTGCGATGCAACCCATTCACGCTCGCTCTCCAGCACCTCCATAAAACTGGACAACCCGCCCTGATACCGGGCTTGTGTTATTTCTAGCCGCCGCTTCTGCGTACCCTCGCTGGCGGCCGCAGCAACAACCTGTCGCGCCAAAGATTCCCTTGCGGCTAGCAGATCTGCCACCTCACGAAACGCCAACTGAATCGTTTTTTCATAGTCAGCAACGGCAATGTGTTTGCGAACTTCAGCTACGTTCAGTGCGGACGAAAGTCGTCCACCATCGAAGAGAGGAATTGCTATGGTCGGTTGGAACGACCACGCCCCACCACTGAACAAGCCAGCCAGTCCCTGACTTGCCACGCCAATACCGGTTGTCAACAACACCTTGGGCAAAAAAGCAGCCCGCGCGGCATCAATGTTGGCATGGGCTGCGTGCAACCGCTGCTCGGCGGCCATGACGTCGGGCCGCATCACCAATACCTCTCCAGGCAAGCCTGCATCCAGCTGTGCGTCCAGCCCTTGCGCGTCCAGTCGTCGTCCCAGCGGGAGTTCAGTAGGCGTGGTGCCAACCAGGTAGTTCAGTCGATTCACCGCCACCTGTCGCTGATACTGAACCGAATCCAGGGTGGCCCGTGCCGACTCGACCATGCCTTTGGCCAACTGCACATCAAAGTCATAGGCCCCCCCCAACTCGCGACCCTTGTCCACCAGGACGAGACTCTGCGACCGCAATCCCAGCGTGCTTTTCGCCAGGTCCGCAACTTGGTCTAACTGCAACAGCGTGAAATAGGCACTTGCTATGTCGGCCACCAACGACAGCTGAAACGCACGCTGTGCTTCCGCCGAAGCCAAATAGGTGCTTTTGGCCGCATCCGTCAGCCCCGCAATGCGCCCCCAAAAGTCCAGTTCAAACGACACAGAGGTCAGCGACAAGTCGTATCGGCTACCGTCCACCGCGCCACCTACGCCGCTCAGGTCCGCAGGTGTGCGTGAAAAGCTACCGGCCCCCAGGACTCCGATGGTTGGCAGGCGGTCGGCTCGCACAATGCCGTACTGCGCCCGCGCCTCTTCTACCCGGGCTACTGCAATGCGCAGGTCGCGGTTGTTCACTAACGCCAGCTCAATCAAAGCCTGTAGCCGGGGATCGGCAAAAAAACTGCGCCAATGAATATGCACCGCTTGCTGCGCAAACGGCTGTCGCTCTGATGAATCCCACCGATCCGAAACAGGCAACGCCGGGCGCTGAAAAGGTGCGTCTGCGGCGCACGCCGCCAGTAGCAGCGCAACGCTACCGACAGTGGCTCTGACGAACATGGAGGGACCTGATACCAGCTTCATGGCGTGAGTTTAGGCGTGACAGCCCCCTGAACAAGTCACCAAATTGCACTGGAAAGTCAGCGCTTTTCTGCCCGACACCCGCTGCTGCAACCCGGAAGATGCCGTATTCAGCAGTACGATGATCCTCAGAAAAATCTCCAAAAGGCAAGGTGTGGCAACAGTTGTAGAAACATTCGGCGAGATCGTTCTTCGCGCCTGGCAAGGGGCCATGGATTTTTCCCAACTGCTGGAACACGCCTCCGCACTTGAGGCGGGTGGCCAACCGGCGTTGTCGGTCGTGCTGTACCAGACGTGGCTAGGTCGCAATCCTTCACCTTATGCCTACGCGGGCTACTTCAATCTGGGCGTTGTCCTCTCCAATATCGCAGACCAGCCCGGAGCCGAAGCCGCATACAAAAAATCCATTGAAATTTTTCCAGCCTTTGTGCAACCCCGGCTCAACCTCGGCATGCTCTACGAGCGCATGGGCCAGATCGACAAGGCGCTGGTCGAGTGGCGCTGGGTTGCGGAAAAGGTATCCGCCGAGCAAGCCGAGAGCAAACCCTTTGTCATCATGGCCCTGAACCATTTAGGGCGCGCACTGGAAACACGCAAACAATTTTCGGACGCGCTAACGTACCTCACCCGAAGCCTGGAAATTGACCCCGTCCAACCGGACGCAATTCACCACTGGGTACACCTGCGCCAGAAACAGTGCATTTGGCCGGTGTACTCCCCATTACCGGGGGTCAGTCCTGAGCTCATGTGGCAAAGCACCTCCGCCCTGGCGATGCTGAGCATTTCTGACGATCCTGCAGCGCAACTGGATGCCGCGCGACGTTTTACGGCGAAAAAGGTGAATTCAGCGGTTCCCCATCTGGCTAACCCTAAGGCCTACGGACACCGCAAATTGCGCCTTGCCTATTTGTCGTCCGACTTTTGTCTGCATCCCGTGTCCATGCTGACCGCCGAGCTGTTTGAATTGCATGACCGTGCCCACTTTGAAGTATTTGGCTTTTGCTGGAGCCCGGAAGACGGATCGGCCCTGCGCCAACGGGTCACATCGGCGATGGACCACTTCATCCGCATTCATCAGATGTCGGACGAGGCCGCAGCTCGCCTCATTCGTGAGCACGAAATTGACATTCTGGTGGATTTGCAAGGGCAAACCTCGGGCGCACGCGCCAATATGCTGGCCTACCGCCCCGCACCGATTCAGATTACCTATTTGGGTTTGCCGGCAACCACCGGGTTGCCCTCTATTGACTACGTCATTGCCGATGAATTCCTGATTCCACCCGAACAGGCCCAGTACTACTCGGAAAAACCCCTGTACATGCCAGACGTGTACCAGGTGAGTGACCGCCAGCGCCCGGTGGGTGACGCCACCACCCGAGAAAGCTGCGGGCTACCGGCCGACAAGTTTATTTTTTGCTCACTCAACAACAACAACAAGTACACCCCCGAGGTGTTTGCTGTCTGGATGCGGATTTTGAATCGCACACCCCATAGCGTGCTGTGGCTATTGGCGGACAACCCGTGGGCAGAAGCCAACCTGCGCCGCGAGGCGAAGGCTCAGAACATTGGCGAAGACCGGTTGATCTTTGCACCCCGTGTGTCGCCAGAAAATTACCTGGCACGCTACGCAGCGGCAGATCTCTTTCTGGATACCTTTCCCTTCAACGCAGGCACGACAGCCAATGACGCCTTGTGGATGGGGTTGCCCGTTTTAACGTACGCGGGGCGCTCGTTCGCGTCACGTATGGCCGGAGCGTTACTGCATGCCGTACAACTGGACGAATTGATCACCTACAACCTGGTGGACTACGAAGAAAAGGCCATTCAGTTGGCGAACCAACCGCAGGATTGCCAGCGCATGCGCAAGCATCTGGAGATTCAGCACACGCAGAGTGCGCTTTTCGATACGCCAAAATTTGTTCTCAATCTGGAGCAGCGTTTGCAGCGCCTTGTTGCAGCGCTTTAACGAAGGCGCGCGTGGGCAGGTGCCTGCTCAGTGCAAAAACTGACGCCCCTCGAACTTCTGCTCACAGTGCGCTAACCACGGCTCTGCCAGGTAACGAATTTGGGCATCATTGTTGAGGATACGACGCATGATGAGTGACTTCTCGGCGCGTGCCGAGTCGTTCAATTCTTCCGATTTGGCGCGGTGGCGTAACTGCTCAATAAGCACAGCGCAGGCGCCCTCAAAGCGCACAACGCCGTCCCAGTCTTCGGCCTTGGCGGCTTCCAGCATGCGGGCACTGCTGTCTTCAATGGCTTTGTAGTAGTCAATCAGCATTTGCGGCATGGTGTATATCCCCTGGCTCATACCGA
>JBEEJM010000202.1:0-5384 GCA_041169205.1 Pseudomonadota bacterium
TCGTGGCTATTGCGTAAGCAGCTACTGAATAGATAGCAATTTGGTTGCCAGCGGTGCTGGACGAAAGCTTTGCTGCGCTGGACCCCGAAACCCTGGACCGCTGCCTGCGCTGCGCGCTTCAGCGCGCCAAGGCACTGCTGGTAATTGCCCATCCATAATCCGGCCATGCGCATTGCCAAACACTTGAGTCACCAGACCGTTTCATCCTGACTATTCGTCCTCGGCCCCACTGGATTCGCCTGCTACTGGTCCGCAGGGGCTCTTTGGTGCACCGTATCTACGGCCAACAACTTTTCATATTGAGTCTTTCTTGTGCGGTAGTGGCTTTGCATGGCCAGCTATTTCTATGGAAAGTCACACTGACAGCCAGCCCGTTTTCTTTGATGGGGGTCTCCTTCGCCATCTTTCTGGGGTTTCGCATCAATGCGAGCTACTACCGATTTTGGGAGGCGCGCAAACACTGGGGCAGTGTGCTGGTGGATGCGCGGAATCTGACACGCCAGGCCCTCACATCAATCGCACCGCGGCGCGATGTCAGGCCCTTTGTATTGGGGCTGATTGCATTTGCCAGCACGATGCGAAACCAGTTGCGTGGCCAAGCAGCCGACCTGCAAACCGAGGGGCTTTTGCCACCTGAGTTATGCGCACAACTGGGGGGCATGCGCTCTGCCCCCACCCGTGTACTGGTTTGGTTGGGGCACTGGTTGCGAGAATGCCGTCGGTCCGGTCTGCTAGAGCCGGTGATCGCACACAAGATGGAAAATTCACTCGACAGCCTGTCCTTCGCACTAGGCAGCTGCGAGCGAATTGCCAACACGCCACTGCGCCTTGCTGCCGTTTGGCCTGGTTGACAGCATTGGCCTGATGACACCACTGGTAGTGACCTTTGTGTCTTACACGTTCTTCACATTGGAAGCACTGAGCGACGAGATCGAGAACCTCTTCGGTCTTGAAGCCAATGACTTGGCACTGGATGCAATGGTTTCCGGCATCAATGCCAGCTTGCGCGAAATGCTGGGCGAGACGCCCCCTGCGGCACCTCAACCCGATGCCAACTTCATACTGACTTGAACGCAGCTGTCGGAAGAAGAATGTTGCATCAAAAGGCCTATGGCCCCCGTGGATATTGCGTAATAAGCTACAAAAACAATAGCAATTTTGTTGCGTGTGCGGCGTGACGGGCGTAGTGCTTATGTGCGGCTCGGTGGCCGTTGCAGCAGACTTCAAGGTCTGGGGCCATCCGACACTGAGTTGTATCATCACAGCTTTTTCGAGGTTGATGCGACACCGATCTCAAGTTGACGCACCGGCGCAGCTGGCCTGATTCGGCTGAAAGATTTCATCGCCAATCGGTACTCTATCGACTCTTACTCCTGGAAAGAATGGGAACTGAAATGTTGAAACTACAGTTGAGATCGCTGCTGTTGGTGCCGGTACTGTTGGCCGGTCTCTCAGCTCATTTGCCAGCGCAGGCTGAAACCGGCGCGACGATCATCAATGACGTTACCCAAATCAATCCCATCGCAGTGGCGGGTGTACTGGCACCCAAGTCCATCGACGAAATCGTTGCGTCGGTCAAGAGCCACTCGGGACCGATTTCGATCGGCGGCGGCCGTTACAGCATGGGTGGTCAAACGGCGACTGAACAGGCGCTGCACATCGACATGCGTTCGTTTGACAAAGTCGTTCAGTTTTCCAAAGAGAAAAAAGAAATCACGGTCCAAGCGGGGATCACCTGGAGAAAGATCCAAGAGTTCATTGACCCGCATGACTTGTCGCTGCAGATCATGCAGACCTACGCCAACTTTACTGTGGGCGGTTCACTGAGCGTCAATGTTCATGGGCGTTATGTTGGCAAGGGGCCATTGGTGATTGCGGTGCAGGCCATCCGCATCGTGTTACCCAGTGGGGAGTTGGTCCGCGCCAGCCCAACAGAAAACGAGGATATTTTCTACGGCGCCATCGGTGGCTATGGCGCAATGGGGGTGATCGTAGAGGCGACGCTAAACCTCGCCGACAACACCCGTGTCGAGCGCACATCACAGGTCATGCCCCTGGCCGACTACAAGGAATTTTTCTTCAAAAATGTCCGCGAAAATTCAGATGTGGTTTTTCACAACGCCGATATCTATCCACCGGAATTCAACACCGTTCGGGCCACCTCCTATATCCAGACCGACAAACCGGTCACCATTGCCGATCGCCTGATACCGCAGGACCAGAATTACTGGCTGGATCGCACTGCATTCTGGATCATGTCCGAAGTGCCTTTTGGCAAGGCCTTTCGCCGTTACGTGATCGACCCGCTGCTATTCCAGAGCGAACGCGTGGAATGGCGAAATTACGAGGCGAGCTATGACGTCAAGGAACTCGAACCCTCGTCGCGCAAGGATTCCACCTATGTCTTGCAGGAATACTTTGTGCCGGTCGACAAGCTCGAGCAGTTCGTACCCAAGTTGGCCGACATCCTGGACCGCCACCACGTCAATGCCATCAACGTATCCATCCGCCACGCGAAAAAAGATCCGGGCACGCTGCTCGCTTGGGCGCGAAGCGAGGTGTTTGCCTTCGTGCTGTACTACAAGCAAGGCACGTCGGAAGCCGACAAAAAGGCCGTAGCAGTGTGGACGCGGGAGCTGATCGACGCGGCGACATCGCTCAACGGTGCCTACTACCTTCCCTATCAAATCCATGCGACAAGCGAACAGTTCAACGCCGCATATCCAAATGCTGATGCGTTTTTTGCACTAAAAAAGAAGCTGGACCCCACCAATAAATTCCGCAACAAACTATGGGATGCGTACTACAAGCCCTAGCGCGATTCCTCAATCGATAGCAGGCCAGGCGCTTTACAAACGAACAAATTCCATCAACGCATTTTGGGTCGGATCGCCGGGTTGAAACAGCGTTTTTTCCGTTCGCTTGAAGCCAAAGCCTTCAACATAGGCGGACAACTGGGCCAGGGACGTGAAGTTGCGAATTTCCGACTGATTGACCAACCAGTCGGCTCCCAGTCCCATATTGAACACATCATGCGCCAGTGCCACCAACCGGTTCATCTGGCCGGAATTCACGTCATGGTCGCGAACGATCATTCTGCCGCCCGGTCGCACCACACGGTGCAACGAGGCGACAAATGCATCGCGCTTAGCCGGCGGGCTGTGGTGGAAGCCGATGAAGTTGGTGATCAAGTCTATGCTGGCATCGGCAACCTCGGATGCCGCGACCGGAGCATAGTCGTTCAATGGCACATAGCGCCCCAGCTTCGTGAGTTGCGCACGTTCGACGATGTCGGTGGGCGAATAGGTTGGGGTGTCGGTGTGCAGCAGCACGACATCACCGCTGAGCTTGACCGACGATTTGAACTTACTGATGTAGCGCCCCGTGGTGCCGATCTCCAGGTAGCCATAGATCGTGCGCGATGACCCCAGCAGTTCCATCGTTTCACGCGCCATCTCGACCTTCTGGCGTGCCAGCGCAGGCAGTGCGTAGCGGACCTCGGCCAACAAGGGCGTGATTTCATGGATACGACTCTGCACGCGGTGATAAATGTCCTTGTCGGAACTACCGGCCAGCGTTACTTCCTCAATGAGTTTGTGGAATTTTTCTTCCGGGAACAGGTGGTACACGTTCGTCAGAAACAACAAGAACGCGGCCTTCATTTTCGGATCGCCGTAGATCGCCTTGAAGTTCGACGCGTTTTCCAATGCCCACGTATTTTGCGCATCCGTCTGCGCCAGCGCGCCCTGTGGCATGGCGCCCTCCAATGCCATAGCAGTGGCAAACCACGCCGCCAGTTTGACGACGTCTCTTCGGCTGATACTCTTCTGCATGCAATCCCCAGGTGATAGGCTTTGACCATGAAACGCAAACGCAAGATTTTTCGCATTCTCGTCGTCGCCGCACTGATGCTGGCAACGGCACTGGCGACTTTCTGCTACCGATACTACCGCGAGGGTTATCAAAGCGTCACCCATACAGAACGACAAGCCGTGGAGACATCCGCCAAGAGCGACGCAATCAAGGGTGCACTGAACCAAGAAGTCCGCAAGGCAAGCAACGCCTACCTTAGCGTGCCGGAATGGTTCATTGTCTATATCTCCGACGACTATGCTTTTGCTATCGCTCAGACAGCGCCCAGCGCGTTTGCCTACCGTGAATATCTGGCCGACTACTGGCGCCTGTACGGACGGCTTGCCGCACTCATCGAAAACGCCTACCCGCCGGATTCCGAATACCACGCGATGGTGCGCGTCATCGGTGTGAGTACAACCGTGGAGTTCGGACTCAAGGCCGTCTACGAAAACACGGTCGGGCATTTGTTCGAATGGATTTCCGGCTATGCAACCCCGGAGGACTCCTACGCAGCGGGGGTTGCGCGGGACTACGTGACCTTCATCCGCCTGCAACCGTGGTACGAATTCGAATTTCGCAAGGCCCTGGTAGAGCTATGGACCACGCTGCCGATCGGTGGCAACTCCGTGCTGCGCAAGTTTGAGCGGCGCACGATACTTTCAGTTGAATATGCAGTCAAGTGGGGCTATGCCTCTCTCATCGAGTGGGCCACCCATGAGGCCTTCGGTGTCGCAGATACCGACACTTACGTTCGACTGTCTGGTGACCCTGAAAAAATTGCCAAAACCGATGAACGGATCCGGATCCTGGCGTCAGGAACCTCTGCAGACGCAGAGATCACCGCGGTCATTCCGCGCTATCAACCATTCACCGAAATTGCACCCAAGGTGGCAGCGAACGGTGGCGTATTTCGGTCGATCGCTGGGCAAAAATTCTTAACCGTTGGTATCTTGGCGCCTGAGGGTTTTCGAACGACATCGGGAGCTACTCTCATAGCGTCCACACTCGTCCATATCGATCCGCAGCCAGACTCAAGACGCCATCGCCTGCTCTATTGGGTTGCTGCCGGAAAGCTAGGCGACTTTCTGAGTGAAACCGCCAAGGCAGGCGGAACGCTGGAGCACGTCTATGACTTTTAGACGGATTTAGGGCCTCTAGCCCTCGTGGATAGTGCGTATGCAGCTACGAAAATAATAGCATCCAGGAAGCGCGCACGGCCACCCATGCCAAATCAAACACCTGTGGTCAGCGTACTTTCACGGATGTATTTATACTGAAACAGACCCACCCGAATGCCACGCTTCGTTGCGCTGACTGCATCCACTGGCACCCCCTTTTTTCTCCTCTTCCTCCGCAAGGATTGTTCATGTCCGCATCCCGCCCTGCCCTGTTTGTTTTGCTTCCCCTTGCCGCCGCAGCGGTCACTTTATTGGCCGCCTGTGGCGCCAAAGATGCGGCACCCAGCGCCAGCGGCGCACCCGCGGGGCCGCCACCGGCCACGGTGGGCGTGGTCACTGTGGCCAATGCGT
>JBEEJM010000203.1:0-3956 GCA_041169205.1 Pseudomonadota bacterium
TGTAGAATGGCGCAGTTTTGCTCACCAGACTTGACCGCCCTATGAAGTTGATTGCCCCCCTGCTTATCGCCGCATTTGTTGCAGCGACCTCTTTTTCTGCGTTCGCCAATGACGCCAAACCCGAGGTGGCCAAGGCCGCCAAGCCGGACCTCGCCAAAGGCGAAGCTAGCTTCGGTGCGGTGTGCGCAGCCTGCCACGGTGCCGATGGTAATTCCGGCACGCCGGCTTACCCTAAGCTCTCGCAGCAGCACCCGGAATACCTGGTGAAGCAGCTGCAAGAGTTCAAGTCGGACAAGCGTGCCAACGCCATCATGAAGGGCTTTGCGTCCGCACTGTCTGACGAAGACATGAAGAACATTGCCTACTGGGTCACCAGCAAAAAGGCCAAGCCCGGTTTCGCCAAAGACAAAGAATTGGTCACTCTGGGTGAGCGCATTTACCGCGGGGGCATTGCAGACCGCCAGGTTCCTGCCTGCGCAGGTTGCCACAGCCCCAATGGCGCTGGCATCCCTTCGCAGTACCCGCGCCTGAGCGGCCAGCACGCAGACTACGCGATTGCCCAATTGACGGCTTTCCGTGATGGCGCGCGCAAGAACAGTGTGCAAATGACGCAAGTGGCCGCCAAAATGAACGACCGCGAAATCAAGGCCGTGGCCGATTACGTCGCCGGTTTGCGCTAATAAACAAGGGAATGCTGAGGTTCCTAGGGAACCAATCACCAGCAAACATCCCTAATGGGGGCGGGCTCATCGACAGATGGCCTGCCTTTTTTTTATCCATCAGTTTTTGATACCCCGTTGATTGCCCCATGACCGTGTCCACCCAAGGCCTCGAGTTGAAGACCGGTTCGCGCGCGCTGCGCGCGACGGTGGAGTTGCTGTCGTCCATGCGGTTTTCCATCTCGCTGCTCACAGTCATCTGTATTGCATCGGTGATTGGAACGGTGCTCAAGCAGCATGAGCCGCTGAGCAATTACGTCAACCAGTTTGGGCCTTTTTGGGCCGAAGTGTTTGCCCGTGCGAACTTGTACAACGTCTACAGCGCCTGGTGGTTTATGACCATCCTCGGCTTTCTGGTGACCAGCACCTCACTGTGCGTGGCGCGCAATACCCCCAAGATATTTGCCGATCTCAGGTCGTACAAGGAAAACATCCGCGAGCAAAGCTTGAAGGCATTTGGCCATCGCGCGCAGGCGGTGTTGGCCGAGTCACCAGAGGTTGCGGCCCGGCGACTGGGGCAACTGTTGGCCAGCGGTGGCTGGAAGGTGAAATTGCAGCAGCGCGAGATCGCTTCGGGCACGGGCTGGATGCTGGCGGCCAAGGCAGGTGCGGCCAACAAGCTGGGCTACATTGCGGCGCACAGCGCTATTGTGCTGGTGTGTCTGGGTGGTTTGCTGGATGGCGATTTGATGGTCCGGGCGCAGATGTTGTTCAACGGCAAAACGCCCTACAACGGTGGCGGCATGATGGCCGATGTGAAGCCAGAGCACCGTCTGGACGAACGCAACCCCACGTTTCGCGGCAATCTGCTGGTGGCTGAAGGCACCCAGTCCGACACCGCCATCTTGAGTCAGTCGGACGGTATTCTTTTGCAGGAGCTGCCCTTCGCGGTGGAGCTGAAAAAGTTTGTGGTGGAGTACTACTCCACGGGCATGCCCAAGCTGTTTGCCAGCGACATCGTGATCCACGACAAAGAAACCGGCGAAAAAATTGCGACCCGGGTCGAAGTCAACCATCCGGCCAGCCACAAGGGCATCGAGATCTACCAATCCAGCTTTGACGACGGTGGTTCTACCGTTCGGTTCAAGGCCATTCCCATGCACGCGCAAGCCAAGTCGTTTGACCTGGAAGGCACCATTGGCGGGTCGTCCAAGTTGTCGCGCGGCCAGACCGATGGCAGCGAGCAATTGACCGTGGAATACACCGGCCTGCGCGTGATCAACGTCGAAAATTTCGCGGGGGACCGCATGTCGGGCACCGATGTTCGCAAGGTCGATTTGCGTGCCACGCTGGACGCCAGTCTGGGTGCAGCTAACAAGCCCAACGGGACCAAAGACCTGCGCAATGTGGGGCCCAGCGTCAGCTACAAATTGCGCGATGCGTCGGGGCAGGCCAAGGAGTTCAACAACTACATGCTGCCGGTGACGATGGCAGACGGTCCGCCGGTATTTTTGCTGGGCATGCGTGAAACCCCGTCGGAGCCATTTCGATATCTGCGCATTCCAGTGGACGCCCAAGGCGGCATGGATGATTTCATGCGATTGCGCTACGCGCTGTTGGACCCCGCGAAGCGGGAGAAAGCGGTCAAGCGCTATGCCCTCAAGGCGGTGGATCCTAAAAATGGGCCATTGGTGCAGCAGCTTGGTGCATCGGCGGCGCGCGCCTTGTCGCTGTTCGCCGGGGCTGGACCGTCGAAGACTGCCAACTCTGCGAACGCAGGTAAGGCTGGCCTGGAGGCGGTTTCCGATTTCATCGAAGCCAATGTGCCGGAGGCTGAGCGCAACCGAGCCGGTGAGGTGCTGATCCGCATCCTCAATGGGGCCTTGTTCGAGCTGGCCCAAATTTCACGCGAGGACGCGCGACTGGCGCTGTTGCCCATCGACGACAAGACCCGGATGTTCATGACCCAGTCGGTCTTGGCTTTGAGCGACGTGCCTTTGTACCCAGCGCCCGTGCTGTTGCAATTGAGCGATTTCACCCAAGTGCAGGCCAGCGTGTTTCAGGTGGCCCGTGCACCGGGCAAAAAGGTGGTGTATCTGGGCTGTGCCCTGCTCATTCTGGGGGTATTTGCCATGCTCTACATCCGGGAGCGGCGTTTATGGATATGGTTCAGCCCAGACGCTGGAGCAGGCACCGATGTCAACGCCATAACACATGCCACCATGGCCCTGTCGACCAATCGCAAGACGATGGACGGCGACCGTGAATTTGACCAACTGAAGGCCCGTTTGCTGGGCCAGACAAGCTAAACATGACGACCATTGCACCCCTGCCAACATCTCCCGCCCTACCGCGTGTTGCAGGGCACGCCGAAGTGCTCCATGCGGGCTATTTCGCCCAACGCACCGGTTTTGACTGGATGTTTGCCCTGGTGGTGCTGTGCGGTGGACTGTTTGCGTTCACCCAGTACTACGGTGGCATGGACGTCTATGAAAAAGGCATCTTGCTGGCGGCCCTACCCAGCGCCATCATGCTGGGTTGGTTTTGGCGACCACTGGCCTTGTTGATGCTGGCGGTGGCGGGTTTGTCTTTGGCTGGTATTGCGTCGTACCAGGGCAGCTTGGCGCGGGCCGAATCGGTGTTTTGGTTGAAATACTTTTTGTCCAGCCAGTCTGCCATTTTGTGGATGAGCATGCTGTTTTTCATCAGCACCATTTTTTACTGGATTGGTGTGTTGGCCAAGGGCCGTGCCGATGGCATGGAGCTGGTGGCGTCCCGCCTGGTGTGGGTGGCTGTAACGATGGCCTTGACCGGGACCATGGTGCGCTGGTACGAGAGCTACCTGCTCGGGGCGGATATTGGCCACATTCCGGTGAGCAATTTGTACGAGGTGTTCGTGCTGTTTTGCTGGCTCACGGCGGCGTTTTACCTGTACTTTGAAGACCAGTACAAAACACGTTCTCTGGGTGCCTTTGTGATGCTGGTTGTCAGCGCTGCGGTCGGATTTTTGCTCTGGTACACGCTGGTGCGCCAGGCACACGAAATTCAGCCCCTGGTGCCCGCACTCAAGAGCTGGTGGATGAAACTGCACGTGCCCGCCAACTTCATTGGCTATGGCACGTTTGCACTGGCAGCCATGGTGGCGTTTGCCTACCTCATCAAGCTGCAGGCCACCGAGTCGCGCTGGTACAAGATGGCGCCGCTGTGGCTGCTGGGCGTGGTGCTGTGCTTTGAGCCCATCGTGTTTCGCAAGTCGGCCTTGGCGGGCATGAGCGATTATTGGGCGGTGTACTTTGG
>JBEEJM010000204.1:0-20556 GCA_041169205.1 Pseudomonadota bacterium
GCCTATTGCCGGGGAGCCGGGCAGCGCCATGCATGTGCACCAGAGTTTGCTGGACGTGGCGACAGGCAAGAACGTGTTCAGCAACGAAGACGGCACGCCGTCCGAGATGTTCATGTATTACATCGGTGGCCTACAGCGCTACATTCCGGCCGCCATGGTGCTGGTGGCACCCTACGTGAACAGCTATCGCCGTTTGTCGCGCAACACGGCTGCCCCCATCAACATTGAGTGGGGTTACGACAACCGCACGGTGGGCATTCGTTCCCCCATTTCTTCACCCGCCGCCCGCCGCGTGGAAAACCGGGTCATCGGTGCGGATGCCAATCCCTACGTCGCCATGGCCATGACGCTGGCCTGCGGTTACCTGGGCATCAAAAACAAGATCAAACCCAAACCCGAAATGAAGGGCGATGCCTATCTGGCCCCCTATTCGCTGCCGCGCAGTCTGGGCGAAGCGCTGGATTGGTTGCGCAAGGAGACTGATTTGCACGAGGTGTTGGGCAAAGAGTTCATCACCGTCTATTCGGAAATCAAAGAGTTGGAATTTGATGAGTTCATGAAAGTGATTTCGCCATGGGAGCGCGAGCATTTGCTGCTCCACGTTTAAACCACAGCACGCCAAGAACTAGACATTGAAAGCATATTTATGAGCACCCAATCTCTCGTCCCTGTGATTGCCCCGCCCGCCATGGTCAGTCGCGCCCAGGCAGTAGACACCAAAGCCATGCAGGCCCTAGACAGCGCGCATTACATCCATGCGTTTACCGACCACGGTGACCTGGCCACGCGGGGTGCCCGCGTCATGACCCATGCGGATGGCATCTATGTGTGGGACTCAGAAGGCAAGAAGGTGCTCGACGGCATGAGCGGCCTGTGGTGCGTCAACGTAGGCTATGGGCGCAAAGAATTGGCGGATGCAGCCTACCAGCAAATGATGACGCTGCCGTACTACAACAGCTTTTTCCAGACGACCAATGTGCCTGCCACCAAACTGGCAGCGAAGTTGGCCTCGCTGGCCCCCAGTGTGGGTGACCGCAGCTTCAACCACGTGTTCTATTCCAGCAGCGGAAGCGAGAGCAATGACACCAATGTGCGTATGGTGCGCCGCTATTGGGACCTGCTGGGTCAGCCGCAGCGCAAGGTGATTATTGGTCGCATCAATGGCTACCACGGCAGCACCATGGCGGGGGCTTCGCTGGGTGGCATGAGCGGCATGCACGCGCAGGGCGATTTGCCCATTCCAAACATCACCCACATTGACCAACCTTACTTTTTTGAAAACGGTTTGCCCGGCGAGAGTGCGGCTGACTTTGGCGTGCGTGCTGCGGGCTGGTTGGAAGCCAAAATTTTGGAACTCGGTGCCGACAAGGTCGCTGCTTTTATTGCCGAACCCGTGCAGGGTGCTGGTGGTGTGATCATCCCGCCGTCTACCTACTGGCCAGAGATTCAGCGCATCGTTGACCAGTACGGAATTTTGCTCATTAGCGATGAGGTCATCTGCGCCTTTGGCCGCCTAGGCCACTGGTTCGCCTACGAGAAGTTTGGCTACAAACCCGATTTGGTGACCTTTGCCAAGGGCGTGACCAGTGGCTGCGTGCCATTGGGTGGTGTGATGGTCGGAAATCGAGTGGCCAAGGTTTTGATTGAGCAGGGTGGCGAGTTCAACCACGGCTATACCTACAGCGGTCACCCCGTGGCCTGTGCGGTTGCTTTGGCCAATATCGCCATCATGGAGCGCGAAAACCTGGTCGGCCGAGTTAAGGATGACATCGGCCCCTACCTCGCCAAGCGTTTTGACGAACTTAAAAGCCATCCCTTGGTGGGAGATGCAGAAACGTGTGGATTCGTTGGCGGTTTGATTTTGGTCAAAAACAAGCAAACCCACGAAAAGTTTTCTTCAGACTTAGGGGTTGGAATGGTGTGTCGGGGCCATTGTTTTGGCAATGGTCTGATCATGCGTGCCGTGGGCGACCGGATGATCATTGCACCACCCCTAACCATGACACACGCCCAAATCGATGAGTTGATGGACTTGATCGTTAAATGTCTGGATTTGACTTACGCGGATGTTAAGAAAAACGGATGGTTGGCATAGGGATTGCATGGGTGTAAATTCATCTGCCACCGTATTAGCATTACCGTTGGAACGCTTGGTGCTTTAGCTATCGAAATGTTGTGTTTTGTGCTTTTTTCTTTGAATCCTAAGGAGATTAAATTGGTCAAATTGTCTGGAACAAAATGGATGAGCAAGCTTCTCGGCGGCCTGGCCGTTGCGGGGTTGATGTCGTTTGCAGCGACATCGGCAGTTGCCCAAGAGGAAAAGGTTCTCAATATCTACAACTGGTCGGACTACATCGGTGACGACACGCTGGCTAATTTTGAAAAAGAGACCGGCATCAAGGTGCGCTATGACACCTATGACAACAACGAAATCCTGCACGCCAAGCTGGTCGCTGGCAAGACAGGGTACGACATCGTGGTGCCATCGTCCACATTTGCCCGCCTACAACTGGATGGCGGCTTGTTGATGAAGCTCGACAAGAGCCAACTTCCCAACCTTAAAAATTACGACCCCGATATTCAGGCCCAGATCGCCAACATTGATTCGGGCAACCAGTACCTAGTGAACTGGTTGTGGGGCTACACCACTATGGGTATCAACACAGCCAAAGTAAAAGCGGCCCTGGGTGGTGAACCGTTACCGGCCAATGTATGGGAGTTGTTTTTCAATCCCAAGTACATCAGCAAGCTCAAGAGCTGTGGTGTGTCGGTTCTGGACAGTGCGACCGAGGTGCTACCCGCTGCCTTGCATTACCTGCACAAAGACCCGTTCAGCAAAAACAAGGGTGACTATGACGAGGCCACTGCCTTGTTGAAGTTGGTCCGGCCTTACGTGACCCTGTTCAGTTCGTCCGGCTACATCAACGACATGGCCAGCGGTTCCATCTGCCTGTCACTTGGCTGGAATGGTGATATCAACATCGCCAGGTCACGCGCCATTGAAGGCAAGACGGGTCAGGACATCGTTGCAACCGTGCCCAAAGACGGTGCCGTGCTTTTCTTCGACATGATGGCCATTCCTGCAGACGCCTCGCATCCCAAGAATGCTTTGCTTTTTATGAACTACATCATGCGTCCGGAAGTGCAGGGGGCCATCACCAACAAGGTGAAATACGCCAACGCCAATCTGGCCTCCAAGAAGTTCATAACACCGGAAATTGCCAAGAATCCCTCGTCCTATCCGTCGTCGGCTGAAATGGCCACCATGATTGCGCCTAAGGCCTTGACCAATGACATTCGTCGTCTGTCAACACGCGCATACACCGCGTTCAAAACGGGTCTCTAAGCGCGTAAGTGCTGTGCAGACTGCTGTAAAAGGGAATTTTGGTGACAACTCTTTCTAACGCAAAGCCGGAAAAGGCTGGGGTGGCTGGCGCACCTTTTTTGCAGATCAAACGCATAGTCAAAAAATTTGACGAAGTGTTTGCTGTGGATGAAGTGACTTTGGATATTCAGCAGGGCGAGATCTTTGCCTTGTTGGGTTCATCCGGTTGTGGCAAGTCCACGTTGCTGCGCATGCTGGCGGGTTTCGAGTCACCGACTTCGGGTCAGATTCTTCTTGCGGGTCAGGACATCGTGGGGCTCGCGCCTTATGAGCGCCCTATCAACATGATGTTTCAGAGTTACGCTCTTTTTCCACACCTGACGGTTTGGGATAACGTTGCCTTTGGTCTTCGGCGCGACGGAATGCCCAAAGATCAAATAGAGCAGCGTGTGACGCAAATGCTCGATCTGGTCCAGCTCAAGCCCTATGCCAAACGTAAGCCGCACCAGCTCTCGGGTGGGCAGCAGCAGCGCGTAGCGCTCGCACGCAGCCTCGCAAAGCGCCCGAAGCTCCTGTTGCTGGACGAGCCGCTGGGCGCGCTCGATGCCAAGCTGCGTCAGCGTACGCAACTGGAACTGGTGGACATCATCGAGCAAGTCGGTGTGACCTGTGTGATGGTGACCCACGACCAGGAAGAGGCCATGACCATGGCCACCCGCATCGGTGTGATGAGCGAGGGCAAAATTTTGCAGATTGGCGCACCTGCCGACATCTACGAGACCCCCAATTGCCGCTTTGTCGCGGACTTCATTGGCAGTGTCAATTTGTTCAAAGGTGCTGTTGAGGTCGATCAACCCGACCACGTGGTGATTGGTTCTCCGGAGTGCAAACACTACGTGAGTCACGGCATCACCGGCACGGCTGGAATGGATGTGCATGTGGCCATCCGGCCCGAAAAAATGTCTATTCAGACCGCAATGCCGCTCGACGCAGAACGTGAGTCACTGGCTGAGGTGGGGCACAACATGGCAGAGGGCGTGATCGAGGACCTTGCTTACTTGGGTAGCCTGACAACCTACCATGTCAAGCTCAGCACAGGCTTGGTGCTTAAGGTAACGCATACCAATGCAGCGCGGCACGACGCCACACAACTCACCTGGGGCGACAAGGTCTATGTCTGGTGGTGCGGTAGCGATGTTGTGGTGCTGACCCGGTAAACCGTATGGCACTTTCTGCGTTTCAAAGTTCGCTGTACAACAAGCTCACGGGTGCGTGGGGCCGTACTGTGGTTATCGGCGTGCCGATGGCTTTTCTGCTGGTGGTCTTCATGCTGCCGTTTCTGGTGGTCTTCAAGATCAGCCTGTCAGAAATGGATACGGTTTTCTTCAAAGACATCATTACTTTGAAAGATGACGCCATTTATTTGGCGTTCAAGTACGGCAACTATGTGAGTCTCACGCAAGATTCGCTGTACTTCAATGCCTATTTGAGTTCGCTCAAAATTGCGGGCATCACCACGGCAATTTGTTTGGCTATTGCGTACCCGTTTGCGTACTTCATGGCGCGCAGTCCTGCGGACCAACGACCCGCGCTTTTGATGCTGGTCATGCTTCCTTTTTGGACCTCATTTCTGCTGCGTGTCTATGCCTGGAAAATGTTGCTGGCTGATACGGGCGTATTCAACAACGCGGCCATGGCAATGGGCCTTATTGCCGAGCCGGTCAAGATGATGAACACACCGTTTTCTTTGGTGCTGGGCATGGTCTACACCTATGTGCCGTTCATGATTCTTCCGCTGTATGCCAATCTGGTGAAGATGGATCTTCGTTTGCTCGAAGCCGCACTAGATCTGGGGGCTACACCGTGGCAGGCGTTCTGGCGCATTACCGTGCCGCTGTCCAAGAGCGGCATCATTGCGGGCTCCATGCTGGTGTTCATTCCCTGTGTGGGGGAGTATGTAATCCCTGAACTGTTGGGTGGACCGGAGACTTTAATGATTGGTCACGTGCTGTGGGATGAGTTTTTCGGTAACAACGATTGGCCCATGGCTGCAAGCGTGGCGGTCGTGATGGTGGGCCTCATCATCATTCCTCTGGCATTGTTCAATAAGTACCAGGCCGAAAGCACAGCGGGAGGTCGCGCATGAAATTCAATGCCGGTCGATTGACGTCCCACGTGTGGATGTGGGCGGTGTTCGTGTTCCTGTACCTGCCTATCGTTACCCTGATGGTGTTCAGCTTCAACGCAAGCCCCATGGTGACCAATTGGGGTGGGTTTTCTCTGAAGTGGTACGAGGCCTTAGCCAATGACCGGGAAATTATTGACGGGTTCAAACTGTCGTTGAAGATTGCCTTTTCCACGGGGTGCTCCTCGGTCATTCTGGGTACGTTGGCGGCGCTGACGCTGCACCGTTTCAAACGCTTCCCTGGGCGAACGCTATTTGCGGGAATGGTCAACTCACCGCTGGTGATGCCCGAGGTCATCATCGGACTGTCATTGCTGCTCATGCTGGTGTCCGTACAGCGCTTGCTGGGGTTCCCTGAGCGGGGCTTTGGCACGATCTGGCTGGGGCATACGCTCCTGGGCATGGCTTACGCCACGGTGATTGTGTTGTCCCGTTTGCAGGAAATGAGCCCATCGCTGGAAGAGGCAGCGCAAGACCTTGGCAGTCGGCCGCTGCAGGTCTTTTTTCTTATCACTCTGCCGTTGATTTCTCAGGCCATTGGGTCGGCTTGGTTGTTGACCTTTACCTTGTCGTTGGACGACGTGGTTATTTCTGCCTTTTTAAATGGCCCCGGCTCCACCACGATGCCAATTACGATTTTCAGCCGCGCTCGCCTAGGCTTGAGTCCCAGCGTCAATACGGTGGCTACTTTGACAGTCGCGGTGGTGAGTATCGGTGTGCTGGTTGCCAGCGTAATGATGTCCCGGGCCGAGCGGCGCAGGGCGCAGGAAATGGCTGCTGCATACCGCACTAGCTAAGTAGATTCAGTTTTTAGTTTGTGTCATTGGTTTGGATTTCTATCAGGAGTATGAAATGAGCTTTCAAAGAAAATTAATCGTAGTTGCCCTTGCAAGCGCATTGCCCTGGGCCAGTGCACAAGCGCAGTCGGCTGCAGATCTGCAAAAGGAAATTTCTGCACTCAGGGCGCAATTGCAGTCGCTGCAACAAAAAGTAGAGGCGCTCAACGCGAGTCCAGAGCCTTCCGCCGCGATAGCACAGCAAGTCAATCGCTTGGAATTGCGTGCAGATCAGGCCGGCGATGACGCTGAAAAGTCGGGTTTCAAAGGGCTTAAGTTCAGTGGAACTATTGAGGCTGCATTCAAATACGACGATTTAAAGCGTGAGCATGCATTTGGCTCCTCTGCGGGCAACTCAGATGAATTCGGCATGCTGCAGTTCACCAAAGAAAGCCAGGACGGCGAGGGCGTCGATTGGACGCTGCGATTGGCACCAGGCGCTACAGCGCCTGTACATGAGGCTTCCATCTCAGTGCCTTTGTCTAAGGAAAACCGCATCATCGGAGGATTGATTCCCGATTGGCAAGGCTACGAGTTTTACTTTGCCAATGCCAATGCCACGTTGGGGAATCAACTGATCAGCCACAACGCACTTTTCGACTTGACCGGTGCCACTGTCTATGCAGGTTTGGGAATGTCTCATTCGCTCGATAACGGTAAATATCTTGTGAAATGGCTGGTTGGAAATATGGATGCAAAGACCAGCGACACCACGCCAACCCTTACCACCGCGACTTCGAGTTCAGCCAACGCCTCCAACACACGTTCTGTTGGGTTGGCATACCGCGGAGACTGGTTTATTAACGAGTATTCCTACATTGGATTTTCTGGGCTTCACGGCTCTGTGAACCGCAACTTCAGTGTGATGGCATTCGATGGCGGGTACACCCGTGGTGACTGGGCTTTCAACGGTCAGTTGTCGTTTGGCTCACAGCGCAATGCCGCCTCCAATGGGGACGATGCTGCTTGGACAGGTATCTCCGCCATGGCAGGCTACAAAATGACGCCTCGTCTGCAACTGTTGGCACGGGCTGACATGATTGAAAACCGCAAGAATGGTGGCGGTACTTACGCCTATAACGCGGGCAGCACGGACATTGGTCTCGGTGTTGAGTTGGATGAAACTGGCGCGCAAATCGATCCCAATGTAGGTGCCAACCTGACGCGACTGAGCCTGGGGACCAATTACCAGATTAATGCAAACACGCAGTGGAAACTGGAGTACCGACTTGATCAGTCCACTGGGTATAACTTTACTGACGCCGACAGTGTTGTGACGAAATCCAAGAAATTCATCGGCACATCCGTGGTTCTGTCGTTCTAAACACTATCGCATTCAAGTCAAAGCGGCGTAACGGGGTGGCAGTAGTGCCGCCCCGTTTCTATTTGAGTCAGCGTTAGGTGCCACTTAGGCCAATGAAGTGGTATCCACTTTGGACTACAAACAAAAGAGTGAGTTTGAAAATGACACAGTTACCCTTTCAATTGAACGGATTGGCCCTCATCAACGGCAAGCGGGTTGGTGCCAAAGATGGACAAGTCTTTGACTGCATTTCACCGGTTGATGGTCGGGTGTTGACCCAGGTTGCCCGCTGCAGTGCCGCAGATATCGACATGGCAGTCGCCGCTGCACGCGCAGCGTTTGAAGACCGACGCTGGTGTGGCATGGCACCGGCGCAACGCAAACGCATCATGATTCGCTTCGCGGATTTGGTGCAGCAGCATGGCGAAGAGCTGGCGTTGACCGAAACGCTGGACATGGGCAAGCCGGTCAAATATGCACGTGGGGTGGATGTGAACAGCGCGTCCAACTGCATACGCTGGTATGGCGAAGCGGTAGACAAGGTGTACGACGAAATTGCGCCGACGCCCAGTACCGCTTTGGCGCTGATCACGCGCGAACCCGTCGGCGTGGTGGGTGTGATCGTGCCCTGGAATTACCCCATGATCATGGCGTCTTGGAAGATTGCACCCGCACTGGCTGTGGGCAATTCGGTTGTGCTTAAGCCTAGCGAAAAGTCTCCTTTGACGGCGCTGCGTCTGGCTGATCTGGCGTTGGAGGCCGGTATTCCGGAGGGTGTTTTCAATGTGGTGACGGGCTTTGGCCCTGAAACTGGTTCTCCGCTGGCACTGCACATGGATGTTGACTGCATTGCGTTCACCGGATCGACCCGCGTGGGTAAACAGATTCATGTCATGGCCGGTCAAAGCAATCTGAAGCGCGCCTGGACTGAGTTGGGTGGTAAGTCGCCCAACATCGTGTTTGCCGATTGCCCCGACTTGGACAAGGCGGTGGAATCTGCAATCGGCAGTATTTTTTTCAACCAAGGTGAAAGCTGCAATGCGCCGTCCAGGTTGTTTGTGGAAGCCAGTATCAAAGAGAGTTTTCTGGAGAAGGCGCTGAAACTCGTGCCCGCTTACGCTCCTGCGAATCCCACCTTGCCGACCACGGTGATGGGCGCTGTCGTCGACCAAATTCAAATGAACACGGTGCTGCGCTACATCGAGAGCGGCAAGTCGGAAGGTGCCAAACTCATCGCCGGTGGTGAGCAGGCATTGATGGAAACAGGTGGCTGCTATGTGCAGCCCACCATTTTTGACGGTGTGACGTCCAACATGACGATTGCACGCGAGGAGATTTTTGGGCCGGTGCTGTCGGTGCTCTCCTTTACCGATGCTGCCGATGTGGTGCGTCAAGCCAATGCCAGTGTCTATGGCCTCCAGGCGGGCGTATGGACTAGCGATATCAATAAGGCGCTTGGCGTCGCCCGCGCGTTGCGTGCGGGGACGGTGCATGTGAATCAATACGACGAAGACGACATCACGGTGCCATTTGGCGGCTTCAAACAAAGTGGTGTGGGGCGTGACAAATCTCTCCATGCTTTTGACAAATACACCGAAACCAAAACCACCTGGATTCGCATCGATTCACCGGTGTGATCCGCGCAATACTCAAGAAGGAGAGAGCTATGAACGCAATTTTGAAACCTGCAACACATGCCAGCGGCGCGGTGACGGGTACGAATGCCGAGTGGCATGCACGTCGTTTGGCGGCTACACCGCGCGGCGTGGCCGTGATGGGTGATTTCTTTATTGACCATGCCAAGAACGCCGAATTTTGGGACATTGAAGGGCGGCGCTTCATCGACTTTGCCGGCGGCATTGCGGTGCTTAACACGGGCCATGTACACCCCAAGGTTCAGGCCGCCATCGTGGCACAGTTGCAACGCTTTACCCACAGCTGCTACCAGGTGGTGCCGTACACCGAATATGTGCATCTGGCGGAGCGAATTAACGCCATTGCGCCGATTTCCGGTGCGGTGAAGTCGGCGTTTTTCTCTACGGGGGCAGAAGCCGTGGAAAACGCCATCAAGATCGCGCGCTCACACACCAAACGTGCAGGCGTGATCGCGTTTGGCGGTGCGTTCCACGGCCGCAGCCTGTTTGCGGTGGGCCTGACGGGCAAGGTGCAGCCGTACAAGGCTGATTTCGGCCCCTTTGCCCCAGAGACCTACCATGCGCCTTTCCCCGTCGATGTGGATAGCTTTGCGGCTTGCCGCGCGGGCATTGAGCAGCTCTTCAAGTGCGACATTGAACCGAGCCGCGTGGCGGCCATCATTTTCGAGCCAGTGCAAGGGGAGGGCGGCTTCAACCCTATCCTGAAAGAAGCCACACTGTGGCTGCGTGCGCTGTGCGACGAACACGGCATCCTGATGATCGCCGATGAAGTGCAAACGGGTTTTGCACGGACTGGCAAGATGTTTGCGATGGAGCACTATGGTGTTTCTCCTGACATCATGACCATGGCCAAAAGCATGGCCGGTGGCACGACGCTTTCTGCGGTTGTGGGCCGTGCTGAAGTGATGGATGCCCCGAATCCAGGCGGCCTGGGCGGAACCTATGCGGGCAATCCGCTTGCCGTCGCCGCAGCCCATGCGGTTTTGGACATCATGGAAGAAGAACAGCTGTGTGATCGTGCCAATGTGTTGGGGCAACAACTGACGGAGCGGCTTCAGGTGGCCAAAGCTGGCAACAAGCGCATGGGAGCAATCCGCGCACTGGGTGCCATGGTCGCTTGCGAGTTTGTCCACCCCGAAACGGGTGCGCCCGATGCCGATTGGACCAAAAAAGTGCAACAAGAGGCACTGAAAAGGGGGGTGCTGTTGCTTACCTGCGGGGTATACGGCAACGTCATCCGCTTCCTTTTCCCTTTAACGATTGAAACTTCTGTGTTCGCCGAGGCGATGGCAATTCTGGATGAGGTGTTCGCGTAGTTTTGCCGGCTAATTTTTTTGAAAATATTTCATATTAAGAAATATGGCATCTACGATGCAAATTGTCATTCCTAAGTGGTTGATTTTATTAGGGAAAATTTTAGTCTTCTATAAGACATAAGACGTTAAAAAGTCTTCTATAAGACTTAGAATTCATACACAGGCACCGTAATTGCATAGGCAAACGGTGTGACCCGTTTAACCAACTCAGGAGTGTTCTTATGCCGCAATCCATTACCGAACAATTGAGCCGCGAACAACAAATCGCTGCCCTCGAAAAAGACTGGGCCACCAACCCCCGCTGGAAAGGCATCAAGCGCGGTTACAGCGCAGCGGATGTCGTTCGTTTGCGCGGTTCTTTCCAGGTCGAGCACACCTTGGCCCGTCGTGGTGCCGAGAAGCTGTGGGAATTGGTGAACAACGAACCCTACGTCAACTGCCTTGGCGCATTGACCGGTGGTCAAGCCATGCAGCAGGTCAAAGCTGGCGTTAAAGCCATCTACCTGTCCGGTTGGCAAGTCGCCGCTGACAACAACGGATATTCCGCCATGTACCCCGACCAGTCGTTGTATCCCGTGGACTCAGTGCCAAAGGTCGTCGAGCGCATCAACAACTCCTTCACCCGTGCTGACGAAATCCAGTGGTCCAAGGGCATCAACCCAGGCGACGTTGGTTATATCGATTACCACGCACCAATCGTTGCTGACGCAGAAGCCGGTTTTGGCGGTGTGCTGAACGCATACGAACTGATGAAAGCCATGATCCGCGCGGGTGCCGGTGGCGTGCACTTTGAAGATCAATTGGCTTCAGTGAAAAAATGCGGCCACATGGGTGGCAAGGTCTTGGTTCCTACCACCGAAGCTTGCCAAAAGCTGATCGCTGCCCGTATGGCTGCCGACGTCTACGGCGTGCCCACATTGGTGATCGCCCGTACCGATGCCGAAGCGGCTGATCTGTTGACCAGCGACTACGACGAAAACGACAAACCGTTCCTGACTGGCGAGCGCACTGCTGAAGGTTTTTACAAAACCAAAAAGGGCATGGACCAAGCCATCTCCCGCGCCGTGGCTTACGCTGACTATGCCGACCTGGTGTGGTGCGAAACCGGCACGCCTGACCTGGAATTTGCCAAGAAATTTGCTGACGCTGTGCACGCCAAACACCCCGGCAAGATGCTGGCTTACAACTGCTCTCCTTCCTTCAACTGGAAGAAGAACCTGGACGACGCCACCATTGCCAAGTTCCAAAAAGAGCTGGGTGCCATGGGCTACAAGTACCAGTTCATCACCTTGGCTGGTATTCACAACATGTGGTACCACATGTTCGACCTGGCACAAGACTACGTCAAGCGCGGTATGACCGCCTACGTCGAGAAGGTGCAAGAGCCCGAGTTCGCAGCCCGCGAACGTGGCTACAGCTTCGTGTCGCACCAGCAAGAAGTGGGCACCGGTTACTTCGACGAATTGACCACCGTGATTCAGGGCGGCAAGTCCAGCGTGACGGCTCTGACCGGTTCTACCGAAGAAGAGCAGTTCCACTAAGCTTCACAGGCGCTTTGCCAGAGGCCGGACTTCCGCAAGGAGGCCCGGCCTTTTTGTTGGGCAAGCGACTGCGGTTAAAATCACGCATCAACTTCTTCATAAGAGCGAGAAAGGCAATTTGGTTATGACACCGCGAACTACGCCGGCGACATTTATAAGCAAATAGGCCACTAGTCCCCGCGCCTTGTGCGTAGTCAGCTATCAAATTCATAGTAAAGCGCGGACCACTCCGCGCTTTTTTGCTTTCCCAACGACTCTTTTTTGGCAAACACCATGATTCAAATTACGCTCCCAGACGGATCCCTTCGTGAATTTCCCGGCCCAGTGACCGTGGCTGAAGTCGCTGCTTCGATTGGTGCGGGTCTTGCCAAGGCCGCGTTGGCCGGCAAGGTGGACGGCAAGGTCGTGGACACCAGCTACCAAATGACGGCCAACAGCGCGCTGTCCATCATCACCGCCAAAGACGCCGATGGACTGGAAGTCATCCGCCATTCCACCGCACACTTGCTGGCCTACGCCGTCAAGGAGTTGTTTCCGGATGTCCAAGTCACCATTGGCCCGGTCATTGAGCACGGGTTCTTCTACGACTTCTCCAACAAACGCCCCTTTACGCCCGAGGATATGGCCGCCATCGAAAAGAAGATGACGCAACTGGCGTCGTTGGATGAGCCGGTCACACGCCGCGTGCTGCCGCGCGACGAAGCAGTGGCCTATTTCAAAAGCCTGGGCGAGCATTACAAGGCCGAGATCATCGAGAGCATTCCTGCCGACCAAGATGTTTCGCTTTACCGTGAAGGTAAGTTTGAGGACCTTTGCCGCGGCCCCCACGTACCGAGTACCGGCAAGCTCAAACACTTCAAACTGATGAAGGTGGCTGGTGCCTACTGGCGCGGCGACCATAAAAACGAAATGTTGCAGCGTATTTACGGCACGGCCTGGGCCACCAAGGACGAACTGCAACAGCACCTGACCATGCTGGAAGAAGCTGAAAAGCGCGACCACCGCAAGTTGGGCCGTGAGCTGGACTTGTTTCATATTGACGAGCATTCCCCAGGCACGGTGTTTTGGCATCCCAAGGGCTGGACGCTGTGGCAAGGCGTGGAGCAGTACATGCGCAAGGTCTACCAGGACAACGGCTATCTGGAGGTCAAGGGACCACAAATTCTGGATCAAGGCCTGTGGGAGAAGACCGGCCATTGGGACAAGTACCGCGAAAACATGTTCGTCACCGAATCGGAAAAACGCGACTATGCCCTCAAGCCCATGAACTGCCCGGGCCACATCCTGATCTACAAACAAGGCCTCAAAAGCTACCGTGACTTGCCACTGCGTTTTGGTGAATTTGGTCAGTGCCACCGCAATGAGCCATCGGGTGGCCTGCACGGCATCATGCGCGTACGTGCCTTCACGCAGGATGATGGTCACATTTTCTGTACGGAAGACCAAATTCAGAGCGAAGTGGTGGCTTTCACAACCTTGCTGAAAAAAGTCTACCAAGACTTTGGCTTCACCAACATCATCTACAAGCTGTCCACTCGACCCGAGAAGCGCATTGGATCCGAAGAAAGCTGGGATCGCGCAGAACAGGCGTTGGCCGAAGGTCTGCGCGCCTCGGGTTGTGACTTTGACTATTTGCCGGGCGAGGGTGCCTTTTACGGGCCCAAGATCGAATACACACTCAAAGACGCGCTCGGTCGGCCTTGGCAGTGCGGCACCATGCAGGTCGACCCGAACATGCCGGAGCGACTGGATGCGGAATTTGTCGGAGAAGACGGTGCGCGCCACCGCCCCGTCATGCTGCATCGCGCCATCGTTGGAAGCTTGGAGCGATTTATTGGAATTTTGATTGAAGAAAGCGCCGGCGCATTGCCGACCTGGTTGGCGCCGGTGCAGATTGCAGTGCTCAATATCACCGATTCCCAGGCTGAATATTGCAAAACCGTCGCAAAAACGCTGCAAAATCAAGGGCTTAGGGTCAAATTAGATCTGCGCAATGAGAAAATTACCCTTAAAATACGCGAGCATTCGATGCAAAAGCTGCCGTATCTGCTTGTCATAGGTGACAAAGAGATGGCAGCAGGCGCTGTTGCAGTGCGCGCCCGGGGTGGTCAAGACCTCGGAGCAATGTCTCTCGATGCATTCGTGCAAAAAATCTTGGGTGATATTGCAAGCAAATCCGTTAATTGAGGGTTTTGCCCGCGTGTGCTGTGCGGCAGTAGCTACAACTTTTGTAGCAGAAATTGTGAAGGATTGAGCCATCGCTACTGAATTTCGTGACCGCCGTCAGCGTGAAGAACGTAAACACCGTCTTAACCGGGAAATCATGGCCACTGAGGTTCGCCTCTCTGGTCCGGACAATGAACCCCTCGGTGTCGTGAGCCTGATGGAAGCCCTGCGCCAAGCAGGCGAGCTGGACGTTGATCTGGTTGAAATTGCCGCTACTGCCAATCCGCCCGTGTGCCGATTGATGGATTACGGTAAGTTCAAATACCAAGAACAGAAAAAAGCTGCGGAAGCGAAGGCCAAGCAGACGGTCATCGAGATTAAAGAGATCAAGTTTCGCCCGGGTACGGATGACGGCGACTACAACATCAAGATGCGCAATATCAAGCGTTTCTTGGCCGAAGGCGACAAGTGCAAGATCACTTTGCGCTTCCGGGGTCGCGAAATTACCCACCAAGAAATTGGTATGGCCATGTTGCAGCGTATGCGCGACGAGCTGGGTGACACGATCATCGTGGAGCAGTTTCCCAAGTTGGAAGGCCGCCAGATGATCATGATGATTGCGCCGGGCCGTAAAAAGCCAGGTGGAGCGGCCAAGCCTGCAGCGGAAGCTGCGGCATAAGTTTCTTTTCGTCGGTCTGGTCACCGGCGAAAAGTAAAAGTGGCGAGCCTAAAAACTCGCTATACCAGTGGAGAGCTGAAAAGCGCCACACAAGTGGAGAGCCTAAAAACTCGCCACACAAGTGGCTCGGGGCCAACAAGGCTGGGAGTAGTTTCCAGACGCCTCACGAGCACAAATGAAAAGGAGCATTTAAATGCCCAAAATGAAGACCAAGAGCGCGGCGAAGAAACGCTTCCGCGTCCGTCCCGGTGGAACCGTCAAGCGCGGCCAAGCCTTCAAACGTCACATTCTGACCAAGAAGACCACCAAAAATAAACGCCATTTGCGCGGTTCAACTGCTGTTCATGCGACCAATATGGGTCACATGGCACAGATGCTCCCCGGCCGTGGTATTTAATTAACGACGAACAAGGAGTAATTCAATGCCTCGCGTCAAACGTGGTGTAACGGCTCGCGCCCGCCACAAAAAAATTCTGGCCCTTGCAAAAGGTTTTCGCGGTCGCCGCGGTAATGTCTTCCGTGTCGCTAAAGAAGCGGTAATGAAGGCTGGGCAATATGCCTACCGTGACCGTCGTACCAAGAAACGTGTGTTCCGTCAGTTGTGGATTGCGCGTATCAACGCCGCTGCCCGCCAGTGCGGTATGACATACAGCCAGTTTGCCAATGGTCTGAAGAAAGCCAATATCGAGATCGACCGCAAGGTTCTGTCCGATATCGCGATCCATGACATGGCAGCTTTTGCTGGCATCGTGGAACAAGTGAAAGCCAAACTGGCTGCTTGAGTTCGCGGCTGAATGCTACTGATTTTGTAGCGTTCGGCGCACCAGAAACAAGGGCTAGCGCTTGAAAAAGCACTAGCCCTTTTTCTTGATATCTACGTCACACCAAAATTTATGACCGAGTTGAACGCCATTGTTGACACCGCCCAGGCTGCTTTTGCCCACGCTGTGACGCCCGCCGATCTGGAAAATGCCAAAGCCTTGTTTTTGGGCAAGTCCGGTCGCATGACCGAGCTGATGAAGGGCATGGCTGCACTGAGTGTCGACGAGAAAAAATCGCGCGGTGCAGCAATCAACGTGGCCAAGCAGGCCATTGAGGCCGCGCTGAATGCGCGTCGCCAAGCGTTGGCTGACGCAGAGTTGCAGGCACAGTTGCAAGCCGAGGCACTGGACGTGACCTTGCCAGGTCGTCAGCGCGGGCAGGGTGGTTTGCACCCGGTGTCGCTCACGCTGGAGCGCATTGAAGCGATATTTGGCTCCATGGGATTCGAGGTGGCCCAGGGCCCCGAGATCGAGTCCGACTGGTTTAATTTCACCGCGCTCAACACGCCCGAAGACCACCCTGCGCGCTCCATGCACGACACCTTCTATGTCGAAGGAGGTTCGGAGACCGCTCCTAATTTGTTGCGTACCCACACCAGCCCCATGCAGATTCGCTACGCGGTGCAGCATGTCAAAAAGCACCGCGCATTGGCGGGTGCGGGCACCGAAGGTTTGTTCTCTGGTGACATGCCTGAGATTCGCGTGATTGCACCGGGCCGAACTTACCGCGTGGACAGCGATGCCACCCATTCCCCCATGTTCCACCAGTGCGAAGGCCTGTGGGTAGGCGAGAACGTGAGCTTTAAAGACCTGAAATTCGTCTTCACCGATTTCTGCCGTACCTTCTTTGAATCGGACGATCTGGTGCTGCGCTTTCGCCCCAGTTTCTTCCCGTTCACCGAGCCTAGTGCTGAGATCGATATCCAGTTCCAAACTGGCCCACTGGCGGGACGCTGGCTGGAAGTGGCCGGAAGTGGCCAAGTGCACCCCAATGTGATCCGTAACATGGGTCTGGATCCTGAAAAATACATCGGCTTTGCCTTTGGTATGGGACCCGATCGCCTGACCATGCTGCGCTACGGCGTGAATGATTTGCGTCTGTTCTTTGATGGCGACGTTCGTTTTCTGTCGCAATTTCAATAAGAACTGTTAAGAACACCCGCTTGAGCTGACTATGCAATTTTCCGAATCTTGGCTGCGCACTTTCTGCAACCCCTCTATTTCTACTGCCGAATTGGCCGAAACGCTCACTATGGCAGGGCTGGAGGTGGAAGACCTCAAGTCTGTGGCCCCACCATTTGCCCACATTGTGGTGGGCGAAATCAAGGAAGCCGAGCAACACCCCAACGCCGACCGTTTGCGCGTCTGCAAGGTGGATGTGGGCCAAGCCGAGTTGCTCAATATCGTGTGCGGTGCGCCCAATGCCCGCGTGGGCATTCGCATTCCCTGCGCGCTGGTGGGGGCAGAGTTGCCACCCGGCGAAGATGGCAAGCCCTTTGTGATCAAGGTGGGCAAACTGCGTGGAGTGGAGAGTCAGGGCATGTTGTGCTCTGCCAAAGAACTGCAACTTGCAGACGACCACGGCGGTTTGCTCGAACTTCCGCTGAATGCACCGCTTGGACAAGATATTCGGCTGTACCTGGACCTGGACGACACCTTGTTCACGCTCAAACTTACGCCCAACCTTGCACATTGCCTGAGCGTATATGGCGTGGCACGTGAAGTGGCTGCTTTGACCGGTGCTCCGTTGGTCACGGCTCCTATTGCACAAACGGCGGTGACGAACCAAGACAAGGTTGCTGTCCAGATCAGCGCGCCCGACCTGTGCGGCCGTTTCTCTGGCCGCGTCGTGCGCAATGTGAACACCCAAGCCAAGACCCCCCAATGGATGGTGGATCGCCTAGCCCGTTGCGGCCAGCGTAGCGTGACCGCACTGGTCGATATTTCCAACTACGTGATGTTTGAGTTGGGGCGCCCCAGCCACATCTTCGATCTGGACAAGATTCATGGCGGTCTGGACGTGCGCTGGGGTAAGCCTGGCGAACAGATCAAGTTGCTCAATGGCAATACCGTTACCGTGGACGATAAAGTGGGTGTGATTGCCGATGACTCCCAAGTGGAATCGTTGGCCGGCATCATGGGAGGCGACGCAACCGCCGTGTCTGACGCCACGCAAAATATTTACGTAGAAGCTGCCTTCTGGTGGCCCAAGTCCATTGCCGGTCGCTCACGCCGTTTCAACTTTTCCACCGATGCCGGCCATCGCTTCGAGCGTGGCGTCGACCCCGAACAGACCGTTGAGCATATTGAACGTATCACGCAGTTGATTATTGACATTTGCGGTACGCCTGCCACGACCTGCGGCCCCGTGGACGACCAAAAAGCGAATGTGCCCACGCCGGCTCCAGTGACTTTGCGTGTGGCTCGTGCCGTCAAAATCATAGGTATGCCGCTGACCCAGGCACAGTGCGCTGACGCCCTCACGCGTTTGGGCTTACCCGTCGTGGACGGTGACGGCGTAATTACCGTGACACCGCCGTCCTACCGCTTCGATCTACAGATTGAAGAAGACCTGATCGAAGAAGTAGCCCGCATGGTGGGCTACAACAACTTGCCACACACACCGCCGCTGGCACCCATCACAGCGAAGATTCGTACCGAAGCGCAGCGCAGTCCGTTCGCGGTGCGCCGTGCGCTCGCTGCCATGGGCTACCAGGAAACCATCAATTTCAGTTTCGTAGAAGAGCGCTGGGAGCATGAGCTGGCCGGTAACTCCAACCCCATCAAACTACTGAACCCGATTGCCAGTCAGATGAGCGTCATGCGCTCGTCACTGATCGGCTCGCTGGTGCAAGTGCTGCGCTTTAATGCAGCCCGCAAAGCACCGCGCGTTCGCGTGTTTGAGTTGGGCCGTGTGTTCCTGCGGGATGCCTCAGTCAAAAACACCGATGCCACCGTGGAAGGCTTCGACCAGCCCATGCGCGTGGCCGGCCTAGTGGGCGGTAGCGCTGACATGCAGCAGTGGGGTCGCAAAGAACAGGGTGTCGATTTCTTCGATGCCAAAGGCGATGTGGAAGCTCTGCTGTCACCATTGAAAGCGGTGTTTGCGCCTGGCAATCACCCCGCTATGCACCCTGGGCGCTGCGCCCAAGTGGTTGTCGCTGGCAATGTCATCGGCCATGTGGGTGAGTTGCACCCCAAATGGCGCCAGTCGTACGAGCTGGTCGTTGCACCCATGGTGTTCGAACTGGCTTTGGATGCGGTATTGGCGCGCCCTGTGCCCGAGTTCAAACCCGTGGCCAAGTTTCAGGCGGTGCAGCGCGATATCGCCGTGGTGGTGAGTGATGCTGTAACGCACTCGGCGCTGATGGCGGCCGTGTGGACCGCGCCTACCGCTGGTTTGCTGCGCGATGCACAATTGTTTGACGTGTACCGTCCCAAGGTGACCAAAGACGCAGAAGTTACGGAAGGCAGCACCGACCGCAGTCTGGCTGTGCGTTTGACGCTCAATGGCGATGACGCAACACTGACGGAAGATCAGATCGAATCTTCAGTGAAAGCGGTGGTTGAACAGTTGCAAATGGCTCTGGGCGCGCGTCAGCGTGCTTGATCAACGGTGGTTTGAACGCGAATCGAGGCCCTATGGATTTCTCTGTTGAAAGTCTGGAAACGCCGGCCTTAACCAAGGCCCAGTTGGCTGATTTGTTGTTTGAACAAATCGGTTTGAACAAGCGTGAGTCCAAAGACATGATCGACGCCTTCTTTGACCTCATATCGGCCAGTCTGGTGGAAGGCACCGACGTCAAAATTTCCGGCTTTGGTAACTTTCAAATTCGAACCAAAGCCCCGCGTCCGGGTCGCAATCCACGCACCGGTGAGTCCATTCCCATTCAGGCGCGCCGGGTTGTGACCTTCCACGCCAGTCACAAACTCAAAGAGCAAATTCAAGATGACGGCAAAATAGCCGTCCCCAATTAGGCAATTCGGTAATAGTTGGCATTAATTTATCGCACTCCTGCAATCAGGCTTTGCGCTGGTTGCAAAGTTAGAGTAACCTCTACACTTTGCCTCGTACAGCCTTGATTTCAATGGAGAAAAGTCTCCCCCCCATTCCTGCTAAACGCTACTTCACCATCGGTGAAGTGGGTGACCTGTGTGGTGTCAAACCCCACGTGCTACGGTATTGGGAGCAGGAATTCACGCAGCTGCGGCCCATGAAGCGCCGCGGCAATCGCCGCTACTACCAACACCATGAAGTACTGATGATCCGGCGCATCCGCGATCTGTTGTACGACCAGGGTTTCACTATCAGCGGTGCGCGCAACAAAATGCAGGAGTTGGTGCAAAGCGAGCGTGACAAAAAACGCAATGGCGAAGTCATGCTGGATGGTGTTGAGGTGCTGGAAGTTGACGATGCCGATCTGGAAGACTTCGAAGACAGCGAACCCCAAGACGGCATGGAAGATGTGTCAGGCCAGCTGATGCAATTCAGACGCGAATTATTTGAAATTCGTGAGCTACTCGCCGTAGCAGACTAATTTTAACTGCTAGGCCGTTGTATAATTGAAAGCTCGATCGGTGTGTGGCGCAGCCTGGTAGCGCACTTGCATGGGGTGCAAGGGGTCGAAGGTTCGAATCCTTTCACACCGACCACGAAACGACGTAAAAGCCTCTGAGTAGCAATGCTCAGAGGCTTTTTTACATTCCGATATCAATGTGCTCGGAATTT
>JBEEJM010000205.1:0-3793 GCA_041169205.1 Pseudomonadota bacterium
CAGGGTGTGGTGCGTGAGGTAGCGGCCAGTGCCGACCCGGTAACCCGCACGTTTGCGGTGAAGGTGGCGCTGGACGCCAAAGACCCGCTGGCGCTGGGCGCTACCGTGTCGGTGGTGCCGCAGACACTGGAGCGCAGTGGTTTGCAAGCCATCAAGCTGCCCACCAGCGCGTTTCGTCAGGACGGTCAGTCGTCAGCGGTGTGGGTGCTCGACACCGCGAGCATGACGGTCAAGCTACAGCCCGTGGTGATTGCCACAGCCGACGGCAACGATGTGGTGGTGGCCTCGGGGCTGCAGCCGGGCATGCAGGTGGTGATTGCGGGTGTGCATGTGCTGTCACCGGGCCAGAAAGTCACCATTTATAGGGAAAAACAGTCCGCAGCCCCCACCAATAGTGCGCAACCAGCTATTAATTCTGTAGCGAAGTGAGGCGCGTATGAGCCTGAACCAACAACAACCCAAAGCGGGTTTCAACCTCTCCAAGTGGGCGCTTGACCACGCTGCGCTGACTCGCTACCTGATGATCGTGCTGATGGTGTTGGGCGCGTCGGCCTACTTTCAGCTGGGGCAAGACGAAGACCCACCATTTACTTTCCGCATCATGGTGGTGCGGGCTTTCTGGCCAGGTGCCACCGCCCAGCAAATGGCCGAGCAGGTGACCGACAAAATCGAACGCACCTTGCAAGAGGTGCCTAACGCCGACAAGATTCGCAGCTACTCCAAGCCGGGTGAAACCACGATCCTGTTCCAGGTGAAAGACTCCACCCGGGGCACGGATGTCGCCAACACCTGGTACACCGTGCGCAAAAAAGTCGGCGACATGCGCGCCACGCTGCCCGGCGGCGTGCAGGGTCCGTTTTACAACGACGAATTTGGCGATGTGTATGGCGTCATCTACGCGCTGCAGGCCGATGGTTTTTCGGATGCCGAGGTCAAGGTCTTTGCCGACAATGTGCGTCAGAAGTTGCTGAAAGTGGCCGACGTTAACAAGGTCGAACTCTTCGGCGTGCAGGACGAAAAGCTCTACATCGAGATTTCACAAAAGCGCCTGGCCCAGCTGGGGCTGGACATGAACCAGGTGCTAGCCCAGCTGAGCCAGCAAAACGCGATTGAAGGCGCGGGCACCATCCAGACGCCGCTGGACGTGTTGCAGGTCCGCGTGGCGGGCCAGTTTGAGGCGGTCGAAGATTTGCGTGCCATGCCGATCCGCGGTACAGGTTACGGAGCCGGTACCAGCGCAGGAGGCAACCAACTGCGTTTGGGCGACATTGCCGACATCAAGCGCGGTTATGTCGAACCGGCTCAGGTGAAGGTGCGTTTTCAGGGTCAGCAAGTCATTGCACTGGGCGTGTCCATGGCCAAGGGCGGCGACATCATCGCCATGGGCAAGGCGCTCAAGGCGGCGACCGGGCGGATCAGCGCCACACTGCCTGCGGGCATCCAACTGGTGGAGGTGCAAGACCAGCCCACTGCGGTAACCAAGTCGGTGAATGAGTTCGTGGGCGTGCTGGTAGAGGCCATTGTGATCGTGCTGGCGGTCAGCTTTATTAGCCTGGGACTGCACAAGCGCAGTGATGCTACGCACTGGTACACCCGCTATTACGTGGATTTTCGTCCTGGTTTGGTGGTGGGCATCACCATTCCGCTGGTGCTGGCGGTTACGTTTTTGGGTATGCAGTACTGGGGCATTGGGCTGCACAAGATTTCGCTGGGCTCGCTCATCATTGCGCTGGGCCTGTTAGTGGACGACGCCATCATTGCGGTGGAGATGATGGTGCGCAAGATGGAGGAGGGCTATGACAAGGTGCGCGCTGCCACGTTTGCCTACGAAATTACGGCCATGCCCATGCTGACCGGCACGCTGATTACAGCGGTGGGTTTTCTGCCGATTGGCATTGCCCGGTCGTCCACCGGTGAGTACACCTTTGCCATCTTTGGCGTGACCGTGCTGGCGTTGGTGCTGAGCTGGATTGTGTCGGTGTACTTTGTGCCGTACCTGGGCACGCTGCTGCTCAAGGTCAAACCCCACGGCGCGGGCGACCAGCCGCATGAGCTGTTTAACACGCCGTTCTACAACACCTTTCGCCGTGCGGTGAACTGGTGTGTCGAGCACCGCTGGATCACCATTGGCGCCATGTTGCTGACGTTTGCGCTGGGCATTGTGGGCATGGGAAAAGTGCAGCAGCAGTTCTTTCCGGATTCGGCCCGTGCCGAAGTGCTGATGGACGTCTGGTACCCCGAGGGCACCGCATTTGCGGCCAACGAGGCCACCACGAAACGCATTGAGGCCCGCCTCATACAGGACCCGGATGTAGAAAGCGTCACCACCTGGGTCGGCTCAGGCGTGCCGCGCTTTTACCTGCCGCTGGACAACATTTTTCAGCAAACCAATGTGTCGCAATTCATCATCTTGCCCAAAGACCTGAAGCTGCGCGAGGCGCTACGCATCAAGCTGCCCGCCCTGATGGCGCAGGAGTTTCCCGAGATTCGTGCGCGGATCAAAATTCTGCCCAACGGCCCTCCGGTGTCTTACCCGGTGCAGTTCCGTGTCGTGGGCGGCGAACCTGTGGTGTTGCGTGCGCGGGCCGACGAGGTCAAGGCGCTGATGCGCGCCAGCCCCAACACCCGCGGTGTGAACGACAACTGGAACGAGTCCGTCAAAGTGATGCGTCTGGAAGTGGACCAAACCAAGGCCCGCGCACTGGGCGTGACCAGCCAGTCCATTGCCCAGGCGTCGAAGACCATTTTGTCGGGCACCACCGTGGGGCAGTACCGCGAGGGCGACAAGCTCATCGACATCGTGCTGCGCCAGCCGCTCGAAGAGCGCAACGCCATCACCGATATCGCCAATGCCTACCTGCCGACAGCCAGCGGCAAGTCCATCCCGCTGACGCAGATTGCCACGCCCACATTCACCTGGGAACCCGGCGTGATGTGGCGCGACGGCCGTGACTACGCCATCACCGTGCAGGGCGACATCGCAGAAGGACTGCAGGGCGCTACCGTGACGGCAGAGCTGCTGCCCAAGCTGCGCGAGCTGGAGGCTTTGTGGAAAGCCAAAGGATTGACGGCTTACCGCATTGAAGTGGCAGGGGCAGTGGAAGAGAGCAGCAAGGGCTCCGCGTCGATTGCGGCGGGCATCCCCATCATGCTGTTTGTGACGTTCACCTTGCTGATGTTGCAACTGCACAGCTTCAGCCGCGCCATGCTGGTGTTTTTGACCGGGCCACTGGGCATTGCGGGTGTGGCCGCGGCCCTGATGCTGTCGGGCCGTCCGTTTGGCTTTGTTGCGCTGCTGGGCGTGATTGCCTTGATGGGCATGATTCAGCGCAACTCGGTGATTCTGATTGACCAGATAGAGCAAGACCGTGCGGCCGGTATTCCGACCTGGGATGCCATTGTCGAATCCGCCGTACGCCGTCTGCGGCCCATTGTGCTTACCGCGGCGGCGGCCGTGCTGGCGATGGTGCCGTTGTCACGCTCGGTATTCTGGGGGCCGATGGCCGTATCCATCATGGGCGGACTCATCGTCGCCACCGTGCTGACCCTGCTGGCGCTGCCTGCCATGTACGCGGCCTGGTTTCGGGTGAAACGGGAGCCGGCGGTTGCAGGTTAAAATACGAAGTTGACCTAATTCAAATGGGTGGTCAGGTCGCGACGGGCACAGCCCAACAGCGTTCTTGGCCCCCATTTCTGTTTTTTGCGCGGGTGGCGAAATTGGTAGACGCACCAGGTTTAGGTCCTGACGGTAGCAATACTGTGCGGGTTCGAGTCCCGCCCCGCGCACCACTCA
>JBEEJM010000206.1:0-2724 GCA_041169205.1 Pseudomonadota bacterium
CGATAGCGGTCACACGCATCGGGCGCATTGACAGCGCGCCCGGTGTGCGACTGGTGGATGCCAACGGTACGCCGGTGGAAAACACCTTTGCGTCGTTTGACCACTTTAGCTAGATTGGCCCCCACGCAGCGGCGTTCAAGCTAGCAGGCTTTCAAACTCAGCCACCGGCACGGGCCGGCCAAACAGGTAGCCCTGAAACTGGGTGCAGCCGTGCACCGCCAGAAAGTCGCGCTGGCCTTGCGTCTCCACACCCTCGGCAATCACCTCCAGCCCTAGGCTTTGGCCCAGCGCAATGACCGACCGCACAATGGCCGCGTCGTTGGGGTCTTGCTGCACGTCGCGCACAAAAGACTGGTCAATCTTGAGCTGGTCAATCGGCAGGCGCTTGAGGTAGTTCAGCGATGAAAACCCTGTGCCAAAGTCATCCAGCGAGAAGTGCACGCCACGGGCTTTGAGTTGCTGCATTTTGGTTACCAGCGCGTCCACGTTTTCGGCCAAGGTGCTCTCAGTGAGCTCCAGTTTTAGACGCTTGGGGTTGGCCCCGGTGTGCGCCAGTACGTCCAGCACCTCGTCCACAAAAATGGCCTGCTGGAACTGCTTGGCGCTCACGTTGACCGACAGCTCCAGATCGCGGGTGAGCACATTGTTTTCCCAGCGCTTCAGCTGGTGGCAGGCAGTCTCCAATACCCAACGGCCGATGGGCAAGATGAGTCCGCAGGACTCCGCCAGGGGAATAAATTCAGCCGGCGAAATCAGACCGCGCTCGGGGTGCTGCCAGCGGATCAACGCCTCGGCACCAAAGATGCGCCCGTCCGTGTCGGTTTGTGGCTGGTAATACAGTGTGAGCTGGTCAGGCACGGCCTGCTGCAACCAGCCCTCTAGTTGCACCCTCGCCTCTAAGGCGGCCTGCATTTGCGCATCGAAAAAATGCACCCGGTTGCGCCCGGTTTGCTTGCCTTGCGACATGGCCGAGTCGGCCTGCTTCAGCAGCGTGCCCACGGTGGTGGGCACTCCACCAAACAGGCTCACCCCAATGCAAGACTTGCAACGGTAGTCCTGATCGCCCAACCGCAGGGGGTCGTAAATGGTGGCGTGCACGCGTTCGGCCACCAGCTTGGCCTGCTCGGCGGCGTGGTCGGCATTGGTGCTCAGCGAATCCAGCACCACCACAAACTCATCGCTGCCCAGGCGGGCAATGGTGTCGTCCGAATGCACGCAAGCACGGATGCGCTTAGCCACTTCGGTCAGCAGTTCGTCGCCCACTTTGTGGCCCTGGGTGTCGTTGAGCGACTTGAAGTCATCCAGGTCAATGAACAGCACCGCGCCGCAATGGCCCGTGCGTGCACCCAGCAACAGCGACTGTTGCAAGCGGTCCCACAACAGTTTGCGATTCGGCAGGCCGGTCAGCGTGTCATAGAACGCCAGGCTGTAAATGGTTTCTTCGGCCTTCTTGCGCTGCGAAATGTCGGAGAACGCCGCCACGTAGTGCGACACCACGTCGTCGTCGCTGGTGACCTTGGTGATGGAGAGCCATTCCGGATACACCTCGCCATTTTTGCGCCGATTCCAGATCTCACCGCGCCAGCAGTTGTTGCGGCCAATCTCTTCCCACATTTCCTGGTAAAAGTTGGCCGCATGGCGGCCCGAGCTCAACATGGAGGGGCGCTGGCCGATGGCCTCTTCCGAAGTAAAGCCAGTGATGTCGGTAAACGCGCGGTTGGTCTTGATGATGGTCAGGTTGGCATCGGTAATGAACATGGCCTCCTGCGTTTCAAACGCGGTGGCAGCAATGCGCAACTCCTGTTCGGCCTGCTTGCGCTCGGTAATGTCCTGGTCCGTGCCCGAGGCCGAATGGGCTTTGCCACTCGCATCCAGATCGAAACGGGCCACCACCCGTACCCAGCGCACCTGGCCATCCACCAGAATGCGGTGCTCCCACTCCTCGGGGTGATTGCGCTGCTTGGCTGCATCCCAACGCGCCAGGGCCATTACGCGGTCTTCGGGCGGTATGCGGCTCATGACCCCGTGCGTGGAGAGCGCGTCTGCCACGCCAATCCCGTAAATACGCCGCAACTCGCGCGAAACGGTCCAGACATCTTGGGTGTCGTTCTGCCCAAACACCACGTGCCAACTGCCCAAACGCGCCAGGCTTTGGGCGTCCATCAAGCGCTGTTCGCTGGCTTCCAGATTGGCGAATGTCTCGATAGCCTGCTGTTGCAGGCGCTGCTGCACGCCATACCAACGCCGCAGCAGCAGGTACAACGTCACACTGGTGACGGTGACAAAAGTGAGGCCTTTGAGCAGTTCAAAGCGGTTTTGTGCTGCTGCGTCAGCGGAGCTGGCCGCCACCACAAAACCCGACAGCATGATCCACAGCGTGGCCAGCACGGCATAGCCCACGGCAATGCGCAAGGGAGTAATTCGGGTGGGCGCGGCTTGTGGCCGTTGTGACAGTGGCATGGTGTCTTACGTGGCGATGGCATCTTGTGGATGCACCGGACTAGTCCCTGCGATCGGTTATGGTTTTTGTAGATTCCGACGCCGCAAGTATGCCTTGCAGGCCGAAACCCTCCGAGCAATAAGCATAACCATTTATTGACTTAGATCAAAGAAGTGACTCCCGCGCTTTTGTAGGCATTAGCCCACCCAACGCAGGGCCGCTACCGGGGGGAAATCCCGCGAAATGCAGTGCCAGTGCGCGCCCGCATCGGGGCTAATCCACAA